>JBGTJT010000215.1:0-6316 GCA_041744995.1 Pirellulales bacterium
GAACTTCTTCATCCCCTGCCGCCAGAACCGCTCCCGCTCGATACTTCGTGCACCCTTGGCCATCGCAACCTCCGTCAGACCCGAGGAAAGAAAACCTCCAGCCTAACCGAGGCGTCAAGGTGTGGTTTACCGGACGCTTACGCTGATGTTGAAGTCGGGGCTGGAGCGGATGCTCGATACCGAGTTGGATGTCCATCTGGGACGGCGGCCGGGTGTGGCGATGGGGACGACCGTAGACGAGTCCGATGCCTCTTCAACCGAAACTCCCGGCAAGAAGAACCGTCGTAACGGCCGTTCGCCGAAAAAGGTTAAGGGCGATCTGGGCGAAGTCACGATCGACACGCCCCGCGATCGCAACGGCACCTTCGAGCCGCAACTAATCGAAAAACACCAGCGGCGCGTGCCTGGCTTCGATGAGAAGATCCTCGCCCTGTATGCCAAAGGCATGACCACCCGCGACATTCAAGAGATCGTCCGCGACCTGTACGGCGTGGAGGTCTCCGCCACGCTGGTCTCGGAGATTACCGCCGATCTGGATCAGGAGGTAACCGCCTGGCGCAGCCGTCGGCTGGAGGCGGTTTGGCCGATTGTCTATTTCGATGGGATCGTGGTGCATGTCCGCGGCAGCAGCGGCCGCGTGTCGCAGCACACGATTTACGTCGCTCTGGGCGTGAATCTGGAGGGCCGTAAGGAGCTGCTGGGGCTGTGGCTCTCGGAAAACGAGGGCGCTAAGTTCTGGTTGCAGTGCCTCACCGACCTGAGAAACCGCGGGCTGGCCGATATCTTCGTCGCCTGCATCGATGGGCTTTCCGGCTTCGCCGAGGCCGTCCGTGCGGCCTACCCCGAGACGCGGGTGCAATTATGCATCGTCCACCTGGTCCGCGCGGCGTTACGCTACGTAAGTACGGAAGACAGCAAGGCGGTGGTCCGCGACCTGAAGAAGATTGATCAGGCGCCGACCGTCGAGGAAGCGGAGCAGGCGTTGGAGGATTTCGCTGAAGCGTGGGACGCCAAGTATCCGACGATTTCCAAGCAGTGGCGGGCCAAGTGGACCGACATCATCACGCTGTTCGACTTCCCGCCGCCAATCCGCAAGGCGATTTACACGACCAACGCGATCGAATCGGTCAACAGCGTGATTCGCAAGTTCACCAAGAACCGCAAGATTTACCCCAGCGACGAATCGGCCTTGAAACTGATCTACATGGCCATCGGCGAGGCGTCGAAGAAATGGACCATGCCGATCCGCAGTTGGAAACCGGCACTGAATCACTTCGCCATCATGTACGAAGGACGCATGCCCGAGCTGAACTGAAAACTGCTAGCTGACACGAAAATCTTTACAGGCCCCGGGAAACCGTCGTCCAAGGGGAACTCTGTCCGGCGTAGCCGCATTTCCGACCCTAGTCATCCATCACCTCTTTCTCGCGCGCGGCGGCGACGTGATTGACTTTGTCTTCGTACTTTTTGGTCAAGTCTTGGATCTGCTGCTTGATCGTGTCGCGGTCGTCTTCGCTGAAGGTCTTGTCCTTTTCGCCCTGGTCGGCGTGTTTGTTGCCGTCACGGCGGATGTTGCGGATCGAAACCTTCGCCTCCTCGCTTAGCTCCTTGATCCGCGAGACCATCTTGCGGCGGACCTCGGTCGACAGCGGCGGAATGTTCAGCCGGACTAAGCGGCCGTCGTTTTGCGGGTTGTAGCCTAAGTCGCTGGCGATGATCGCCTTTTCGATGTCTTTCAAGGTGCCGGGATCGAACGGGCGGATCACGATCTGTGTCGGCTCCGGCGCACTGACCGAAGCGATCTGCTTGAGCGGCGTGGGCGAACCGTACACTTCCACCCGCAACGAGTCGACCAGGCCTGGGTTGGCGCGGCCGGTGCGGATGCCGCTCAGTTGATGTTTAACGGCGTCGACCGTCTTTTCCATCCGCTCTTCGGTATCGAGAAGAATTTCGTCAGCGTCCATCGTTCGGCTTCCTCGTTCTTAGATCATACTTGCGCTTTGATTTCGCTACCGATCAGCGTGCCGACGCGCTCTCCCCGTACGGCCCGTTCGATATTGCCCGGCTTGTTGAAATTGAACACCAAAATCGGCATGTCGTGTTCCATGCACTGGCTGATGGCGGTTTGATCCATCACTCGCAGGTTCTGGTCGCGGACTTGCTGGTAGCTCAATTCGCGATAAAGGATGGCGTGCGGGTTGACTTCGGGATCGTCGCTGTAGACGCCGTCAACCCGGGTGGCCTTGAGCAGGATCTCCGCCTCCAGTTCCAACGCCCGCTGCGCGGCGGCGGTGTCGGTGGTGACGAACGGGCTGCCGGTGCCGGCGGCCAGGATGACAATGCGGCCTTTCTCCAGGTGCCGCTTGGCGCGGCGGCGAATGTACGGTTCGGCCACGCCGTCCATGCGGATGGCCGTAAGCAGACGCGTTTGCGCGCCGAGCGATTCCAGTCCGTCCTGCAGGGCCAGGCCGTTGATCACGGTGGCCAGCATGCCCATGTAGTGGGCGGTCGCTTCCTGGATGCTGGCGTTGGCCGACACGAACTGGGCGCCGCGCAGGATGTTGCCGCCACCGACGACGATAGCGATCTCCGCCCCCTGCGAGGCGGCGCGGATGGTCTCCTCGGCCACTTGGGTGACGCAATCCATGGAGATGCCGCGTTCCCCCGCGCGGGAGAAGCTCTCGCCCGAGAGCTTGAGCACCAACCGCTTGAACCGCGGCCGTTGGTTGCCGTCCTCGGTCGAGGCTGCCATGGATTGATTCCCTTTTCGGCGTGGTCTTGATGGGGTGGCGATTTGTGGTGCTTCGGAATTCTGGCGAATTCCGCTACGTGGCGAAATCCTTACGCTTCCTCGGGCTTCATTTCCCAACTCACAAACTGCTTGACGGTCATGCCGGCCGCCTTGGCGAACTTGCCGACGGTTTGCTTGTCGTCCTTGACGAACGGCTGATCGACCAGCACCCGCTGTTCGAAGAATACCCGCATGCGGCCGTCGATCATCTTCTCGATGATGTTCTCCGGCTTGCCTTCCTGGCGGGCGGCCTCGGTGAGGATGTCTCGTTCGGCCTGGATCTGCTCCGGCGGCACGTCATCCCGCTCGACGCATTGAGGATTCATGGCGGCGATATGCATGGCGACGTCCTTGGCCGCTTCCGGGGTACCCCCTTCCACTTGCACTAACACGCCTTTGATGACGCCAGCATGGTGGGCGTAGCCGCCGCAGGCGCCGTCGAGTTTCACGATGCGTCCGACCTTGAACACCTCGCGAATGCGGTTGAATAGCTCGTCCTTTTGATCGCCGAGCGTGGTGCCGGGCTGGCTGGGCGAAGGCTGTTTGAGCAACGCTTCGCCGTCGTCGGCGCCTGGTCCGGTCGCCAACTGCTGGGCCAGGTCTTGGGCCAGTTGGATGAACTCTTCGTGCGCGGCGACCGGCGCGCTCTCGCACCGCAGTTCGACCATCGAGCCGACGCCCTGTTCCCAGTCGGTATAGATGCCGATGCGGCCGGTGGTGGTCTCGCGACCGACGCGGGTTTCCTGCACTTTGGTGCCGGCCTTGCGCAGTTCGGCGACGGCGGCTTCCGCGTCTCCCCCGGTCGCTTGCAGCGCCCGCTTGCACTCCATGAGCGGTAACCCTGTCTTCTCGCGCAGTTCCTTCACCGCGGCGGCCGTTACTTCTGCCATCGAACTCAAGCTCCTATGGATCCATTTTCAGATTGATTGCGGTGGGACAGTTGCAGCCCCATGGGACTCCCTATCGAGACTCCGCGCTCGGGGCGAATGTTCGCCCGCGAGCGGTACGTCTCGACATGTCTCGCGCCAGCACGAACGCCGACCACGACGCCGGCATTGCGTTACCGGGCCGCTTCGGCACCGGCTTGCTCGGGGGCGGCGCCCTCGTTCTCTTGTTGCGTCCGCGATGCGGCTTCAGTCTTGCCGGCCAACACGGCGTCGGCCAGCATACTCAAGATCAATTCGATTGAGCGAATACTGTCGTCGTTGCCGGGAATCGGCAGATCGACGACGTCGGGGTCGCAGTCGGTGTCGATCAAGGCGACCGTCGCGATGCCCAGCGCCTTGGCCTCGCGAATGGCGTTGCGTTCCTTTTTGGGATCGATAATCACCAGGCACTCCGGCAGGCGATTCATCTTCCGCATGCCGTTGAGGTTGCGATACATCTTGCGGTACTCGCGCGCCAGCGCCGATTGCATCTTCTTGGAATACTTTTCCATGCCGCCGCTCTCGCGCAACTCTTCCAACTCTTCGAGCCGCTTCAGGCGGCTGCGGATCGTGCGAAAATTGGTGAGCGTGCCGCCGAGCCAGCGATCGCTGACAAACGGCATGCCGCAGCGCGTCGCCTCGCGCTCCACCGTTTCGCCCGCTTGCCGCTTGGTGCCGACAAACAGAATCATACTGCCGTTGGAGGCGACTTGCTGCAGGTACTTCCGCGCCCGCAACAGACCGCGGACGGTCTCGCGGACGTCGATAATGTGAATCAGGTTTTGGCGGCCATAAATATAGGGCCGCATTTTGGGGTTCCAGTGACTGGAACGATGCCCGAAATGGACCCCCGCATCGATCAGGTTCTTTACCACGGACTCTGCCACGAACACTTCTCCTTAACAGGCTGCCGGCCGTCAGCACACCGGCGAAGTCCCCTCGAACGGCCGGCTCGGCCACCGCGGCCTGCTAGCAGTTTGGGGCGTCCGACGTTGAACCGGAAGCAATAGACGGTCGAAAAAAGTCGCAATCGACTCACCGCTCGCGGACCGAGCACGGCGGCAAGCCATGCATCGTACCGGCTTAGCTCAAAAGGGTCAATCGGGCGAATAGCTTGTAGCGATCAGCGGTCAGCGTTCAGCAATCAGAAATTCGCAATCAGAAATCAGCAATCGGCAAGCTGCCCTCTCTCCCGCGGCGATTCGACCCAACCTTGGCGCATTTATGGGCAATCGAAATTGGGTCAAGAAAGCCCAACCTTGGGTCGATTTAACTCAAGTCGTTACCAATTCAGTAGTTGCAGCTTGCCGATCGAGGGCCTGCCATATTTTTCATTTGCCGACTGGCTTTCGACTTAGGTTTCCCATGGAGCGCTGTTGCTCGGTCGTGGTACGCCAACTGCGTTTACAGAGGACTGCCTTTGGGTGCGTCACCAGGCGTGCGTACCTGCTGTTAATTCGTTT
The DNA here is from genome assembly GCA_041744995.1 of Pirellulales bacterium. Taxonomy (GTDB): domain Bacteria; phylum Planctomycetota; class Planctomycetia; order Pirellulales; family UBA7805; genus JBBDLY01. The sequence goes on from JBGTJT010000215.1 coordinate 5,181, forward strand.
CGTGCAAGAGTGTGTCGTCATGATTTTCAGTCCCAAGAAAAGTTCGATCTGTGTCGTCGATCCGCGACCGGCCGATTACGACGCGGTCGTGGCGCGAGCGGTCGGCGAGGATGCCGAGGTGGTGTTTGCCGGCTCGGCCCGTGAGGCGCTGCGTCTGCGACCGGAAGCCCCCGAAATGTGGGTCGTCAACTGCGAGTTGCCCGACCTGTCGGGACTGGAGTTGCTCGACATGCTTCGCGGCCGTTTTCCGCAGACGCCGGTATGCATGGTCTCCGACGAGTATCGTCCCGAGGACGAACTAGCGGCGCGCTCCCGCGGGGCCAGCATGTACCTGTGCAAGCCGCTGGTGGCCGAATGGCTGCTGGAGCCGCGGATGTCGGTTTGTCATTGATTTTCACGTTTCCCTTCGCACGTCGTCGATATTGCAACCTGAGATTTTTCGCCTGACAGGATACCGCTCGTGAACCATCCCCTTCCAATTCGACTCTGCTTCGGAATGCTTCTCAGCGCCGCAATAGTGTGGATGCCGGCGAGCATCGCCACGGCCGAATCACTCGGTACCGCCGATGCAACCCGGTTGGCCCGGCTCGATGCTCCGCCGCAATCGATTGGGCTGGAACCGATGTTTGCGGAAGCGGGCGGCGCGTCGCTTGTACTGGGAGAGAAATCGTTTCCGGTCGACGATCTTGCCTGGCGGCAGGCCGCGGCCATCGAGCAACCGGCGACGGCCACCCTGTTTGCCAGGCAGGGCTTTGGACTGCCAGAAGAACTGCTGCGGCAAGACGCCCGCAGTTTTGAGACGGCGTTCTACACCAGCCTGCTGGCGATGCTGTTGTTCGCGATTGCGATCGCCTTGCGACAATTGTTCTACGAGAGCCTCAACCGCGGCATGGAGCGGATTGTCATTCGCCTGCACGGCGGGGAACGCACAACGCATCGGCGTCGCCGAAGACCGAGTTCCTCGGCAAAGTACGCCACCTTATCGCAATATCTCAACGAAGGCGGAGCAGGCCGGCGACGACGTCGCAGCCGCAGTCGCTCGGCAAGCCGGCACGCCGCAGATATTAACGGCGCTGCCTGGCAGCCATCCGCCGAGGCGGTCCGCCCCCGCGGTCGCGACCGGATCGTCGACGCGG
>JBGTJT010000216.1:0-15885 GCA_041744995.1 Pirellulales bacterium
CCACATGGATCACATCGCTGTTGGCGCTGCCGTTTGGGCCTCTGTCTCAAGCAGGCGGCGCCGCCCTGATCGGCGGGGCGCAAATGGTCGCCGCGCTGGCGCTGGCGCTGGCGGTGCTGACCTACGCCCGGCACGTCGTGCTCGACATCCAGGGCCTGCTCCCGCAGCAACTGCCGCGGATTCAGCAGGACGAGCAAGCGACCTCCCCCTCCGAGGCGAATCGGAGCAAGTCGGCTGTTTCGGCCGAGTCGCGCGACACGGAGAGCAAATCGGCCGCTGGCGGTAAGTCGCACCGCAACGATAGCACGGCGAGTGAAGTCGAGCAAACCGCGCTACGGGTGGCCGCCGAGTACGAAGAGTACGAAGACGAAGCGCCGGTGGCATCGCGACGCCAAGCCAAGAACCGCGCCCGGCTGGCCGGCAAGGCTCAAAAGCCTTCGCAAGCCGCCGACGACGAGTACGACGACGAAGACGACCTGTCGCAAGCCGGCAACCGCAAGCTGTCCAAAAGCGACCGCAAGCGACTGAGGAAGTTCAAGGCGCAACAACGCGACGCGGCGTAGGGGGGCGTGAGGGGTCAGGGATCAGGGATCAGGGGCAGCTTACGCTGACGGCTGACAGCTCTCTCCTCCTTACTTCTTCGCTGCTTCCACGTCGGCTTTGGCTTTTTCTTCTTGGGCGGCGGAGAGTTCCGGGTTGGGCGTGGCGTCGCCTTCTTCCTGGCCGAGGATCCATTTCACTCCGCCCAAGAGCGACGCCTGAAAGGTCTCGTTGGTCCACACGTCCTCGCGATGGCCGAGGCTCATGTGCATCACCTTGCCGTCGCCGTATTCCTTGACCCATAGAATCGGCACGTGGTACGGCTCCTTCTTATTGGTCTTGGCCATGTTCAGGCTGGCCAGCACGCGAACCTTTTCGGGCTGCCAGTTCTTGAAGCGGTAGATCTCGTCGGTGATCACAAACTCCTCGCCCCACGGCTTGGCCGCCGGATGGCTGGTGTCATGCACGGTAATGGTCACCGTCTCGCCCGCGCCCCACGGATGTCCGTTGAAGGTGCCGCCGATCATGTCCCAATACGGCTGCCAGTTGTGATAGGTGTCGGCGGCGCTATGCACGCCAATGAAACCGTGCCCCGGCTGCTTGAGCCATTCGTTAATGAAGTAGTCGCGGGTTTCCTCGGGGATCGGCAGGTTGCCGGTGGTGTAGAACATCACGATGTCGTAATTGTCGAGGGTCTCCTTGGTGAAGTCCTTGGCCACGTCTTGGGTGGTGTCGACCCGAAACACCTGGCTGCTGATGCCCAACTCATTCATGGCCCGCTCGGCCGGCGCCATCTGGCCTTCCTTGCGAGTCACCGCGCCGTGTTTGAACCCGGCGCTTTGGGTGACGAACAGGATGCGCGGCGCGCTATCGCGCGCGACGACGGCTTGGTCTTCGGCCGTGGCCGATTGGGTCATACCCAGGGAGGCAACGGCCAGAACGGCCAGTAATGCGCGGACGGATTTCTTCATCGGTGTGTCTCGTAGGGGTGAGGAAAGGGCGGGAGAACGGTCATATACATTGAAGCATCTTGCGGCGGTAGATGCAAACTTAAGGACGCAGAACCCTCGGAGGAAATCCTAGTTCCTCTCGCAATCGCCTATCTGCATCCTCAAGGGGAATCGAAAGTCCCGCCTCCATCTCGTCAATGCCGTCGCGGATGGAGTGGAGGTTGGATTGGACTTGCTTCTGTTCGTCGCTGAGTTTGGGTGTCATGATTGGAGTATAACAGCATTGTGGCCAGTCGAAAACAACATGAAAATGCAGATATGACGATCCGTTCCGTAAAGTGTCTGATCGAATTTCTCGCCGCCGGCGGCGAGGTCGACTACCTCTTCTTCTGGGGCCACACGCCGAAGATCCCCGGCCAGGTCGACGCAAGCTGCCTGAGCAACTGGTATCCTGCCCCGTTCACAATCGACGGCCTCACTTACGCCACCAGCGAGCACTACATGATGGCCGAGAAGGCGCGGCTGTTCGGCGACGCGGCGATCCGCGAGCAGATCATCGCGGCCAGTTCGCCGGGCGAGGCCAAGCAACTGGGTCGACAAGTGGCCGACTTCGACGAAGTGGTCTGGAATGAGCGACGCTTCGAAATCGTCGTGACCGGCAATCTGGCGAAGTTCTCGCAGCACACCGCGATGGGCGAGTTCCTGCTACAAACAGGCAACAAGATCCTCGTCGAAGCCAGCCCGCGCGATCGCATTTGGGGCATCGGCATGGGCAGGAACAACGAGAACGCGGAGAATCCGAGTGCCTGGCGGGGGTTGAATTTGTTAGGATTTGCTTTGATGGAAGTTCGAGGACAGTTGCGCGTACTGTAACGCCGTAAATTACGATGAGAATGTTTACCTTCTCCGAAGACGCTGAAGCGAACAAGCGCCTAAATGGTGTTGCGTGGAACCTCACACAGTTTTTCGGGTATAACGCCGATCAAGCGAATGAACTAGTTGCGAAACATAACTCCGTGTCCTGCCAAGAGCTGAGTACGCCGGCCGGCCCATATCGGCTTGCTGCCTACATCCATTTCGTCGCAAATTGTCAGGGTGATCGTTTCGGTTTTGCGATGTGGTCGGCCGCAGAGGGCCACGATCAGGTACCAGAAAGATCGCTGGCCTACTATCGTGAGCAGTTCGCGGGTGCTAGTAAAATCCAAACAAATCGCGACTTCTATCTTGCGACTCTGGATCTTATTGAACGGCAGCGGGGGACGTCTTCACGCTCGCTTGAGAAATACTTGACGGCTCTATGGTCTCGCGGCTTGTAACTTCGTGAACAACAGGATCTTACTGCCGAGACCGTCTTCTCGCTCTTGTGTGTCGCGTTTGAGTCGCCAGTTCCGCCTTTTAATGAAGCGTGGCGAGCGAATCCATGTGGGGAGAGTATCGAATCCTCGGCGTTTGGTGTGTGGGAGGACAGGATTATTCATCAAATTGTCGACCTGCGGGAAATGGATGAAGCCGGAATGCTCGACAACGAGCATCGCTATTTTGGAGTGCAATCTCCCCGCGGCTCCTATTGGTTCAATTTCGATCCATGCACCTATTGTGAATGCGCAACTGTCGGCAGCTTCGGCGGCTGGCAGGGTGACGACGATTCTGGGCGCATGTATGTGCCTGGAGAAGTTGCCGTGACCAATGAATCGGGCGAGATCACAACATGCATTCCGGAAGACGTCGACAATCCGATTTACATCATGCCGAAAATTACTTGGGAGGACTTTTCCGCGTTTCTTTCGGACGGGCAACTCTACGAGTTACTTGAACACGTCAAGTCATCTTACCATGGCGACAAGCCCCCATTCACGCAAAGCGTCTGCCCGGTCACGAATGAGGCTTCTTCACTGGCAAAGTACTGCACCGCGTGCGCGACGTCGGCCGGGGTGCCCCAGCGGTCGGCGGGGATGCCAGACCGGTAGGCGTCTTTTTGTTCCTGCGGGTCGTTCTCGTGCCGCTCCGTCGGGATCCAGCCCGGGGCGACTGAGTTGACCGTGATGCCGAACGGGGCGAACTCGGTGGCCATGCTACGGGTGAAGCCGATCTGGCCCCCCTTGGCCGACACGTAGGCCACGAAGTTGCCCACCGAGCGGTAATACACTTCGCTGGTGATGTTGATGATGCGGCCCCACTTCTGTTGCTTCATGCCGGCCACACACGCCTTGGTGAGCAGGAACGGGCTTTTGATGAAGAAGTCGGTCATTGCCTCGCAGTGCTGCCAGGTGAACTCCTCGATCGGCATCTGCGGCTGGTCGGGCGTGGCGTTGGGAACCAGGATGTCGATCACGCCCAACTCGGCGGCGACTTGCCGGCACATCTCGTTTACCGTCGCCTCGTCCGAGGCGTCGCCCCGGATCAGCATCCCCTGGCCGCCGGCCGACTGGAATTCTGCAAATGTCGCCTCGGCGGCCTGCTGGTTGTTGTAGTAGTTAAACGCCACCTTGGCCTTGGCCTTGCCGAGCTGCATGGCGATGCCCTTGCCCAGCCCGCGACTGCTGCCGGTGACCAACGCGACGTGACCGTCAAGATTGAATGCCATGGGAGGAACCTCGCAGAATGTCTAGGGGCAGAATGTCTAGGGAAAAGGGTGATTGTAAGCCGCGAACCGGCAATCGGAAAGCAGCACCCTTGCCGAACTGCTTGTGAACTCCGACACTGAACCGATTGGAACTAGTCAGAAATTACCACGAAGGACACGAAGTTCGCGAAGGAAAATAAGAAAGAAAATCCTGGGAGAGAGCCGCTCGAACAGGTTGTTTTCGTTTTTCTTCGTGCTCTCCGTGTCCTTCGTGGTGAAAAACTAAGCCCTTAAAACCTGACAAATCATGCCCCAAGTTCGCACTCGTTTCGCCCCTTCTCCCACCGGTTACCTGCACATCGGCGGGGTCCGCACGGCGTTGTTCTGTTGGCTGTTCGCCAAGGCCAACGGCGGGCAGTTCATCCTGCGGATCGACGACACCGATGAAGCCCGCAATATCGAGGCGGCGCTGGCGCCGATCCTGCACGGCTTTCGCTGGTTGGGCATCGATTGGGACGAAGGCCCCGAGGTGGGCGGGCCGCATGCTCCCTACTTTCAATCGCAGCGGAAGGATCGCTATCGAGAGTGCGTTGCGCAACTGCTGGACTGCGGCGCGGCCTATCGCGACTACGCCCGGCCGGAGGAGATTCAAGCCGAGCGCGAGGCGGCCCAGAAAGAGAAGCGGCCGTTCCTCTATAGCCGGCAGTGGATGGCCGAGTCGCTACAGGACGCAGCCGCCTGGGAGGCCGACGGCCGCGAAGGGGTGGTGCGAATGAAGATGCCCCGCGAGGGCAAGTGCGAGTTCACCGACCTGGTGCGGGGAGACGTCGCGTTCGATTGGGCCAAGGAGCAAGACACCGTCATCCAGCGGGCCGACGGCTCGTTCATCTATCACCTGGCCAGCGTGGTCGACGATCACGATTTCGAAATCAGCCACGTGATTCGCGCCGAGGAACACCTCAGCAATACGCCGCGGCAGATTTTCATTGCCCAATCGCTGGGCTTTGATTTGCCCCAGTACGCTCACTTGCCCTATGTGGCCGAGCCGGGCAGCAAGTCGAAGCTTTCCAAGCGGAAGCTCGACAAGTACCTGAAGAACGGCGACTTCGCCAAGGTCATGCAGCATGGCGAGGCGATCGCCCGGCGGATTCATGTGCCGATTACGCCGGAAACGTTCAACCCGGTGATTGTCGACTTCTACGAGCAGGTGGGCTACTTGCCGCAGGCGATTGTCAACTACCTGATGCTGCTGGGCTGGTCGCTGGACGACAAGACTGAGTTTTTCAATCGTGAGCAGATGCTGGAGAGCTTTACCCTGGAACGGGTGACCAAGGCGCCGGCCAGTTTCGACGCCAAGAAGCTGTGGGCGTTCCAGGACCACTACATGGGCGAGTTTCCATTGAAGCAGAAAATTCCGCCGATGATCGGCTACTTGCAAAAGGCAAGGCTGATCAGCGACCCGCCGCCGTGCGACGTGGGGCCGACGCTTACACGAATCGTCGAGGCGGCCGGCGATCGCATCAAGGTAATGGGAGACGTGCTCGACTACGCCGACACGTTCTATCAGCCGGACGACGCCTTCGACTACGACGAGCAGGCGTTTGCCAAACGGGTCGAGAAGCAAGGCGCCGCCGACCTACTGGCCGAATTTCGTGAGCGCCTGGCGGCGATTGACGACTGGAACGTGCAGACGCTCGAAGCGGCGTTGCAGCGGTTCATCGAGGAAAAGCAGATCAAGATCGGCGAAATCATCCACTCGATCCGCGTCGCCACGACCGGCAAGGGGGTCGGCATCGGCTTGTACGATTGCCTCGACATCCTGGGAAAGGAATCGACCTTGGCCCGAATCGATCGCAGCTTGGCCAAGGCCGCTTCTGCGTAGGATCAACGTAGCGGAACTCGCCAAGAGTTCCGCCGCGTCGAAGCAAACTGCAACATCGAAGCAAACCGCACGTCGTCGGAATTCTGGCGATTTCCGCTACGGCAGCTTGTGTCCCATGCGGTCGCGTTTGGTGGCCAGGTATTTTTGGTTGTGCTCGTGAATCTGTGGCAGGATCGGCACCTGGTCGACGACCTCCAAGTCGAAGCCGCCATAGATAAACGCGTCAGTCTTCTTGGGGTTGTTGGTCAGCAGCCGCACCTTGCGGAGACCGAGATCCTTGAGAATCTGAATGCCAACGCCGTAGTCGCGGGTGTCCGCTTTGAACCCCAGCGCGATGTTGGCGTCGACGGTGTCCATGCCCTCGTCTTGCAACTGGTAGGCGCGAATCTTGGCGGTCAGACCGATTCCGCGGCCTTCCTGCGGCAGGTAGACCAAGGCTCCGATTCCCTCGGCGCCGATCGTTTGCAAGGCCATGTGGAGCTGATCGCCGCAATCGCAACGCAGCGAGGCCAACAGATCGCCCGTGAAACAGGAGGAGTGCAGCCGCACCAGCGGGGCGTCGACGGAGGTGAGATCGCCCATGGTGAAGACCAGCGGCTGCTGTTCCTCGTACTTGACCCCGTAGGCAATGATGTGCCCTTTGCCGTACTGGGTCGGCAGTTCCGCTTCGGCGGTACGATAGACGAGCTTCTCGCGCTGACGCCGGTAGCGGATCAGCTCCTCGATGGAGATGATCTTCAGCGAGAACTCGTCGGCCAACGCGAACAGCTTATCGCGGCTGGCCCGATCCCCCTGCTCGTCGAGAATCTCGCACAGCACGCCGCTGGCGGGCCGGCCGGCCATGCGGGCCAGGTCGACGGCGCTCTCGGTGTGTCCGGCTCGGCGGAGCACGCCTCCCTCCTTGGCGATCAGTGGAAACAGGTGTCCCGGGCGGACAAAGTCGCTGGCGTGCGAATCGGGATCGACGATCGCCTGGATCGTCTTTGCCCGCTCTCCGGCGGTGATGCCGGTCTTGCTGCTGCGATGATCGACCGGAATCGTGAAGCTGGTACCCAACGGGGCTGTGTTTTGCTCGACCATCGGCGAAAGCTTCAACCGCTCGGCCACTTCCGGCAGGATCGCCTGGCAGAGCTGCCCGCGTCCGTGGGTGATCATGAAGTTGACGATTCCCGCGGTGACGGCGTCGGCGGCGCAGATGAAATCGCCTTCGTTTTCGCGGTCTTCCGCGTCGACGACGATAATCACCTCGCCCCGCTTGAAGGCCTCGACCGCGGCTTCGATAGTGGAAAATGCTGCCGACACGGCCGAATCCTCTTCGGTTGAATGCACGAACGACTCGCTTGCGAAATTCGGCCCGCCCGAGTTTTGGATTGTCCCGGCGAGCGAGCTACCGATATTATAGGATAGTGCGGTTCGCTTTCCACGACGCCTCGGAGCATAAATCATGTTGGCGATACGGATTGGGCAAATTCGACTGGCGCCGGCAGCGGCCGGGGTACTCGTTTCGCTGGTGCTGCTATTGGGCGTTTCGTGCGGCTTTGCGCAAGAAACGGGACCGCCGGTCGAGCGGGAAGCCGTCAACGCCGCTGAATCAATCGTCGCGGAGGGGTCTTACGAAGTTTTGCGCGACGTCATTTATGCCGAGCCGGGCGGAGTGAAATTGGCGGCCGATATCTTTCAGCCCGCCGGAGACGGCCCCTTTCCGGGCGTGTTGATGGTGCATGGCGGCGGCTGGCGGATGGGGAGCAAGCGCATGGTCAGCGGACGAGCGGCGCAATTGGCCGAGCAAGGCTACTGCGTGATGGCAATCAACTATCGCCTGGCGCCGAAGCACAAGTTCCCGGCGCAGTGGAACGACTGCGTGGCGGCGCTGGCCTACATGGTCGACAACGCCGACGACTTGAAGATCGACAAGCATCGCCTCGGCGGCTTCGGCTACTCGGCCGGCGCGCATCTGGTGACGTTGCTGGGCACGACAACCAAGCTCAAGCTCGGGCAGGAATTCGAGGCCGCCGAGCAATCGGCGATTCTGCTCAAGGCGGTCGTCGCCGGCGGCACGCCGACGGAGTTTCGCATTTTGCCCGCGGATAGCGACGTCCTCTCCTACTGGCTCGGCGGCACGCGGCGCGAGCAGCCCCAACTGTACGAAGCGGCCACGCCGCGGATCTATGTCTCGCAGGGGGACGCGCCGATGTTTCTGTTCCACGGCAGCGAAGATGCGCTGGTGCCGCTGCTGGCCGCCACCGCGCTGGCCAACGACCTGCGGCAGGTGGGCGTGCCGTTCGAGTTTTTTCCCATCCAACGAGCCGGCCACATCCTAGCCTACGTCGACGCAGCCGCATTCAAGGCGGCGACGGAGTTTCTGGATGCCCGGCTGAAAGTGGAGAAGTAGCATGGGCCTGGGCTGGATTGTATTGCCCTTGCAGGGCAGATTGTTATAGGTTCTTGGAGTAGCGACTGATCACTATCAGTCCCAGGAATTCGAGGCATCCATGAAGTACGCCCTTTCAGTGCTCGTTGTCTTACTCGTCCCCGTCCTGGCGTATTCGCAGGCCAAGGAAGCGCCTCGTCCGCAGATCACCACTGCACAGATTCACAACGCCGATATTATTGGCTCGCTTGGCGTGCCGTTGGGTGCGTGTGTGCCGATCGAGGCGACGATCACCAGCGGCGGCCTCAACAAAGCCGATCAAGGCCGCTACTTTCTGACTGTGACGCACGTAGCAGATCGACAACTGGCCCAACCGGTGCGCTGCTCGTTCCACGTCCACCGATCCGCCACGTCGCGCGTGAAGCTGGCCAACGGTTCTTTCGACCTACACGAACTGCGTACCGGCAAGAAGACGGGCCAACTCGACAGCGACCAAATCGCCGAACTGGAGCGAGGCTACGTCGGCAGCCGCGTCTTGCTGACCGTCTACGAAACGGGCGGATTCGATGGCATGCCCAGGAATTTGCCGCGAGACGTCGCCGTCTGGGCAGATCGAGAATTTGGATTCGCGACCTATCTGGTGGTCATGGATCAAGCCGGAACGGAGTGAACTTGAGTCGCGCGCTCAATCTCGTTGTCGACCGAACCTGAAAAGGGAAAACACTCGTGGTCCGACAAGGTCATCGAACGAGTCGACTACTTTTGGTTGTGGTGTCGCTGCTCGTCACCGGTTGTGCCGGCTGGCCGTATGTCGACAATCGGCCGACGACGACAATCGAGATGAGCGACGTCCCCAAGAACGTGCGCGCCGCCTACGCGGAAAGAAAGGGCGACAGGCCGTGCCGTGAAATCCTGCGCCATGGCCTGCCCGGTAGCGATATGTACGAATTCTATCCCGAGACTGTCGACGAAGGAGAGTTTAGCAGCATGTACATTGACTCCGAAGGCGAATTTCGGGGCGGGACGCTTTAATGATCGCGACACACTTGACAATACACTTCGCTCGTTCGATGATTCACCACGTCAGTTCAAGCTGACAATCATTCGGTGCTGTTTCTCATGGAAACCGTTTATCTCGAAACCACGGTCGTTAGCTATCTCGTCGCTCGTCCGGCCAGTGACCTGATTGTTGCCGCACATCAACAAGTCTCACTCGATTGGTGGAACAGTCGGCGCGATCAGTTCAACTGCGTCGTGTCTCAGGTCGTCCTCGACGAGATTTCCGTCGGAGACGCAAACGAAGTTGAGAAGCGGCTTGATCTGGTGAAACCGCTCCAAGTGCTGTCGACATCCACAGATGCGGAGTTTCTAACGCTCGCAATCATGAACGCTGGCGTGTTGCCGCAAAAAGCCATCCGCGATGCTGCGCACATTGCTGTTGCATCCGTATACGGTGTAGAATACCTGTTGACCTGGAACTGCAAGCACCTCGCCAATGCGCAGATCTCGAAACGCATTCAGAAAGTTTGCGAACAGCACGGCTACCAGATGCCGCTAATTTGTACTCCGGAAGTACTACTGGAGGAAACCGACAATGCTTAACGATCCCATCGTCGCGTCTGTGCGTGAAGTGCGCGAAGAACTAGCCGGCAAGTTCAACTACGATGTCCATGCGATCTTCGCCGATATGCGCCAACGAGAATCGCAAGCCGGGGAGCGGCTCGTGAAGCGGGCCTCGACCAAGCTGCCAAAGCAAGCCGCACCGGCCAACAGCGGAATTATCACTGAAGGCGGACGAGCAACAACTGAAGGCCGCTAAACTTTAAGCGAGAACTTGCCACCCGGGGGGCGGCGTGCCCCGGGCTTTGACGCGTAGGTGTTGCTTTTCAGCAACTTATGCCGCTGTCGATCGGTCGCCGATCCTGCGGCCAACGCAATCGCTTCACCGCCCCCGCCGAATGGCGCGGTCCATATCGCGTTTCATGGTCTGGTTTTTCATTTTCTCGCGTTTGTCATATAGCTTGCGCCCCTTGCCGATGCCGAGCAGCAGCTTGGCCCGGCCTTCCTTGAAGTACATCTTCAGCGGCACCAGCGTCAGCCCCTTTTCCATTGCCTTGCTGGCGAACTTCTTGATCTCGCGACGGTGCATTAGCAGTTTGCGGGGACGGCGGGGGTCGTGATTGAGGACGTTGGCCTGCTTGTACTCCGGAATGTCGCAGCCGATCAGAAAGACCTCGTCCCCCCGGATTCGCCCGTAGGCTTCCTCCAGCGAGAGCTGCCCGTTGCGCAAGGTCTTGACCTCGCTGCCGACCAGCATGATGCCGCACTCGAGCGTGTCGAGTATTTCATACTCGTGGCGCGCACGACGATTGTCCGCGATCAACTGGTGATTGTCGCGCTGCTTTTCAACTTCCGGCTGCTTCTTGCTTTTCTTGGCCGACAAGCTCGAACCTGGTTTGAGGTTTGAGGTTTGATACCTCACGTCTCCAGCATTATCGGTTGCCGCAGGCGCAAACTCAAGCCAGCACTCCAGCAGAGAAGAGCAGCGGCAGGCGCCGAAGCTGGAATGGCAATCGCGCCGGCTGGTGGCCGAAGCGGCTAGTCCCACCACCAGTTGTCGTTGTCGGCAGGGCGTTCGGCGTAGACGTCGCCGTGCAGTTTTTGGACCTTGCCCTCTTCGTCGGTCAGCAGATTGTCGACTTCCAGTGCCTTGTGCGCCTGCACGTTCACGCCGCCGCCGATCGGGGTCATCAGCCGGTTGCCTTTCCAGATGCTGTTGATCGCCGTTTCCACTTGCTGCGGCACGTTGTAGGTTTGCACCGGGTACTTTTGCTCGTCGCCGAAGATTTCCATCGTCCAATCCGCCTTGTCATGCAGGCGATGCTCACGGATGTAGGCCGCGGCGATCGCCATGTCGATCAGGTTCCGCATTTGGGCGTACACCGGCGCCTCGTCGGCAATGCGACCGTAGTTCTGGGTAAAACTGGTGGTAAACGCCTCGCTGGCGCGGTCCACCCGCCCCGACACCTGGCGGCTGCCATCGGCGGCGACGACTTGATCCTCGCCGACCAGTTTCACGCCGTCGCCGACCAGTTCGATCGCGTTGCCGTCGGCGGTCGCCCGCACGCACTCGTAGTCGGGGACGAAGTACCATCGCTGCAGTGCATTGCGAGAAACGCTGCTGGGACTGGCCTTATCGACGTAGGTTGTGACCCGCGCCGGAGCGCGTTCCAGGCCGATGCCGATCAATTTCATGCGATAATCGGCTTCGACCAACACCTGGGCAAAGTGCGTATTGGCCGGAATGCCGCGGACCACCACGTTCTGATTGCCCATGCTCTCGCGCAGGCCGCGGACGATGTAGTTGGTTTGGTTCGGCGTGGCCCGCGAGCCAAGCTGTTGCAGGAACTGCTGCATCCGAGCGAGGCCTTCCTGCGTGGGATCGATCGAGACACTTATGACCGGCGCCTCGTTCTGAGCGGGATCGTAGATCCGCAAGGCGGTAATCATGTCCTGCAACTGGAGCGTAGGGTCGCCGCTGTGCATGCCGATCGTGCGACCGGCCACGTCCTGCACCCAGCCCTCTGCCGGGCCGGCAATGACGATGTCCTTGCTGTCGGGATAGAAGAACACGTACTGCACGCGGGTTAGCCCGGCGAGATACTTCATCTCCTCGGTGGCGGGACGGTTGTTGTCGACCTGTTCCTTCAGTGCCGCTTCCAGCCGATTGAGCGAAACCTTGCGTAGCTTGCTTGGACGGGCGACGTCGCGATCGAGCGCCGCGGCGGCCGCCGCAACCCGCTGCTTGTGCAGTCGTCCGCCCGGATCTTCGAACAGGCGAACTCGCAGCACACCGTCGGCGTCGACAATAACGCCGTTGCCCCCTTGGGCCCAAGCGGTGTCGCCGGCGGTCAGCGAGAACATCGCCGCAGCCAGTAGAACGAGGGCCTGAAACCGAAGATTCCGCAACTTGGAAATCGCCATCAATCGCTTCTCCCAATAAAGAAACGCCGCCGAAGAACTTCGCGGCTCGCACTGTTCCGAAAACGTCCCCACCCCGCGGCTCGATCGCTCGACCGCAGAATGGGAACGCATGGTGACTTAGAAAGGACGTTGGTGAATTGCTTGTTCCTGTAGCCTTGATCTTAATTGGGCAAGATAGGCAAATCAAGCAATTGTTCTTAATCGGGCGCGATCGACGGGCAAAACGACGCTTATCGTGGTATCGGTCGACGCCCACTGCCGACAAAGACAGTCACGTAGGGGGGTATTGTGTGGGATGGACGGGCTCATCCACATTCGACATTCTGGTTTCCTTCGTCATTCGAGCTTCGATATTCGTCATTTCCTAGTCTTCTGTTGGAACCAAACCACTCGCAATAGCTGACGGGAAAGCCTTTGTCATAAAACAGCCAGGGCAGTCCTATTGGCGGAATGGCTCTGTTACCATAAGTGGCCATGGAACGCGAACGGTTACTCGCCCGACTACGCCTGGCCCTGACGCCGGGGATTGGCCCGCGGACGCTCAAGGCGTTGAGCGACCATTTCGGCGGCGTCGAACCGATTCTGTCCGCGACCCGGCAAGAACTGCTGGCCGTCGAGGGCGTCGGTCCCAAGCTGGCCGACGCCCTGTTCGACTGCCGCCAGCGGGACGAAGCGGCCGAGGAACTGGCGCTGTGCGAATCTCGGCAGATTGAACTGCTGTCGGCCGACTCGGATCGATTTCCGCACATGCTTCGCGAGATCTTCGACCCACCCAGCATTCTGTTTATGCGAGGGCAATTCGAGTCGCCCGATCATATGGCCGTGGCCATCGTCGGCTCGCGCCACGCCACCCAGTACGGCAAAAAGCTGGCCCAGCAGTTGGCGTCGAGCCTGAGCCGAGCGGGGCTGACGATCGTCAGTGGATTGGCCCGCGGCATCGACGCGGCGGCCCATCGGGGAGCGCTCGAGGCCGGCGGACGCACCCTCGCGGTGCTGGGCAGCGGCGTGCTTAATATCTATCCACCGGAACATGTGGAACTCGCCGAACAGGTGGTTCAGCATGGCGCAGTTGTCAGTGAATCGCCTTGCCGCAGCGCCCCGCGGAGCGGCAATTTTCCGCAACGCAACCGCATTATCAGCGGGCTTTCGCTGGGGGTGATCGTGGTCGAGGCCTCCCAACGTAGCGGCGCATTGATCACCGCCAAGCACGCCATGGAGCAAGGGCGCGAGGTGTTTGCCGTGCCCGGCCGGGTCGACAGTCGCATGTCGCGGGGTTGCCACGCCTTGATCCGCGACGGCGCGCGGCTGGTCGAGTCGGCCGACGACGTCCTGGAGGAGCTTGGCCCGCTGGCCCAACCCGCCAAGCAGCCCGACGGCACCCTGGTCCATCATCCGGCCGAGTTGCAGTTGAACGACTTGGAACGTGAAGTCCTACAGGCGGTTACGTCCGAACCGATCTCGATCGACGTCGTCTGCCACCAGACCGGTTTACCGATCCAACGCGTGCTGTCGACCATCAGCGTGCTGGAAATCCGCCACCTGGTCCACAGGGTAAGCGGAAACTACGTGTCGCGGCGGTAACGGCTGCTCGGATTGTTCCAGTCAAAAATAGTTGCTTTTCCGGGGAGGTCATGCCAACATAGAGCTTACCCATCTATGGCATTTCCAGGAAACCTGGGGTCGTCGGCCGACTTGGCCGCGCGAACCGCACATATTTCTTCTCTCGGCTCACACGAACAAATTGAGGTACGCGATGAAATCGGCAGTGAACTTGCAAGCGTGTCGGCTGTTGCTAGCGGTGGCTTTGGCTGTCTTGCCCGCTGCGCTGGCAGAAGCCGCAACGTCTGCGGAGCGCGTCCAGCAGCATCTGGCGGCGGGCGAGTTTGCCCCGGCGTTGGCCATTGCGAACCAAGCGGACGCCGCCTCGCGCGACGGCCTGCTTCGCCAGATTGCCCAAGCGCAGGACGACGCCGGCGCGGCGGTCGCGGCGCGTAACACCTTGCGAATGCTCGGCGATGATCGCGCGCGGGCCGGCGCCTTGAACCAGATCCGGGCGCAGCGGTTGGCCGGCGCGAATTTCAATCCAAATCTCGCCCAATTCGGCGGTGGCGGTATTGGCGGCGGCGGACTGGGCGTCGGCGGGGGCGGCGGCGGGCAGAATCGCGCCGACCAGGCCGACTTCGAAGCCTTGATCGACCTGATTCAATCGACCGTCGATCCCGACTCCTGGGACGAAGTTGGTGGACCGGGCGCGATCGCCGAGTTTCCCGGCGGCGTGCTGGTCGACGCCCAGGGGACCGTGAAACGAATCGTGCAACAAGAACAAAACGAAACTTTAGCAACGCTCCGCCGGCAGGCCTCCGCCGCCGGTGCGAACGATGAGGTCCGCGCCGAGAGCAAGCTTCGCAAGGTTTCGCTGAATCGACTGGAGCGGGAGATTCAATTGCGCCGCGCCGAGGGCCGGCAGCCGACCGAGGCGATGGAACTTCTCGCCGGGTTGCAAGAGATCAAGTACGTGTTTGTGTATCCCGACACCGGCGACATCGTGCTGGCCGGACCGGCCGGCGATTGGCGCAGCGACGCTGAAGGCCGCGCTGTCGCCGTCGACGGAGGTAAACCGGTTGTGCGACTGGAAGACTTCGTGGTCATCCTCCGCCACATGCTTGGCAGTGAGAACGCCCGCTTCGGTTGTTCGATCGATCCCAAGCGAGAGAATCTCGCCGCCACGCAGGCATTTTTGGCCGAATCGGCCAAGCAACCGCTCGCCGCCGGCCGCGCGGCGCGCCAGCAGTGGCTCGAACAGGTTCGCGCTACGCTCGGCAAGCAAGACGTCGACGTGTTCGGCATCGATCCGCAAACGCGCGTCGGCCATGTGCTGGTCGAAGCCGACTACCGCATGAAGCTGATCGGCATGGGTCTGGAAGAAGGCACCCTGGGGGTGGAAAGCTATCTGGCGTCGATCGATCCGGCCCAAGGGGCGCCCACCTTGGGCGTTCTCCGCTGGTGGTTCACCATGAACTACGACGCAATTAAGGCTTCCAAGCAGCACGATGTGTTCGCGCTCGAGGGACAAGGGGTCAAGCTGCTCAGCGAGAATGAGATGCTGGCCGAAGCGGGCGAACGGATCGCCACGGGCAAGAGCGACGCCTTGAATCAGCAATTCGCCCGCAGCTTCACCAAGCATTTCCCCGCCTTGGCGGCGAAGTATCCGATTTACGCCGAGCTGAAGAACCTGTTCGACCTGGCCCTAGTCGCGGCCTTGATCGAACAGGAAGACCTGGCCGGCCGCTGCAATTGGCATATGGTCCATTTCCTTGATGCAGACGGCTATCAGGTGAGCCGCGGTCCCGCACCGCGGGAAGTCGACACGATTATCAATCATCGCATGATAAATCGCACCCAGATCGTCGCGGGAGTCAGCGGCGGAGTGCGAGTCGACCCGGCCGAAGTTCTCAAAACGAGCGTCCAGGTGGACAACTACGGACTGATCCAAAACGAACAACAAGCCGGCAAACCCGGCAACCTGCCAGCCACCGCCTGGTGGTGGGACTAGTAGTGGCTGGGGCTTCTAGCCCCAGCTCAAAAAAGAAAAAAT
>JBGTJT010000217.1:0-6490 GCA_041744995.1 Pirellulales bacterium
GCAAGCGAGTGGGTCGGCGAGTGGGTTGGCGTTCATGGATGGCGAAGATGAAAGTCGGACGGCCGATGCGTCAGGGTCGTTTACGACCCTTTCCCGCGCAGCGGTGTTAGCCCCGTGCTTTAGCACGGGGTAGTGAGACGATGCAACGTCTACTAGCCCCGTTTTACGGGGCTTCTCGCTGCGCGGCTTGAGCCGATCCAGCGCTGCCTTCCCCGAGGGAACGAATACCAGTTGGCCGGGCCTGAGTAAATTCGGAGCTTGGCCTATTGGGTCACGGGCTAAAGCCGTCCCCGCGGCAAGCCCCGTAAAACGGGGCTGAAAAACACCCTGGTATGGCGCCGCAACCCCGTGCTGAAGCACGGGGCTAAGACCGCTGCGCGGAGAAGGCTCGTGAACGAGCCTAAGGGCGCTAAGCCTCTCTCGCGCAATATTCCGCATTCCGCATTCCGCATTCCGCATTCGAGTCTTGTGCATCATTCTTCGGCCAATTCTTCCAGCGTCTTGCCCCCGGTGTAGTTGGTCATGTCGTCGCCGGTGCCGTAGGTGGCGTCTAGTCCCGACGAGATAATCTGAAAGGAGTTCGGCTTCTTGCCGCCCACTGGCGAGGCGTTCCCGCGGTCGCCCGAGTTATACGTTTGACCGTACGAGCGATAGTCGAAATACAAGAAGGGCCGACCATTGTTGGGACCGGAAGCAGTCGACAGGTAGCGGCCATCGATTAGGCGGTCCTCATCGAACTCCATGATCGGCTTGCGCCCTGGGCCTGTGAACGGCTGGCTTACATCGGGGCTAAATCCGCTCAGCCAGAACACCAGCGCCTTATCGGGCTGAATTTGATTGGCGTTGTAGCCGGGAATCCGGGCCGCCAGGTCGTTCGCCAGGTTGCCGTTGTATCGCGGCCATTGCTTGGCGACGAACCGCTGCATGTGGCCATCGCCCGGCACCCGCAGATCGGCCGGCGGGTAGTCGCCGCCGAAGTGGGTGGCCCGCATCGATTCGAGCGATTGGCTCAAGTTGTTGATGTCGGCGGCGATCACAGTCTGCTTGGCGCCAGCGATCGCCCCGACCGCGGCCAGCGAGATCAGCGCCACCAGGATCGAGATAATCACGATCACCGCCAAAAGTTCGATCAGCGTAAAACCGCCGTTTGTTTGCCTTCTCATCTGTTTCCTCTCTCCAAGCTTTGGCTCGAACTAGCAGGTGATAATTCCAAATCCTAATTTCTAAATCCTAAACAATGTTCGAAATCGGAATGTTCAAATGACCATAACGTGCATGCCTTGTGGTTTTTGAACATTCCCGCATTGTGATTTGTTTAGGATTTAGGATTTCGGTATTGGAATTTACACCTCGTGGATTCTCCGTAGTTGAATTGCATCTAAGTCAATGTCGAAATCAGTTCGACCAGCGGCAGGAACAGGGCGACCACGATGAAGCCCACAATGCCGCCGAGGCCGACGATCAGGATCGGTTCCATCAGGCTGGTCAGGCTTTCGGTGATCACCTCGACCTCTTCGTCGTAGGTATCGGCCACCTTGAACAACATGGTATCCAACTCGCCGGTCTCCTCCCCCACGTCGACCATGTTCACAACCAACGAGTCGACCACCCGCCGGTTGCAGCGGAGCACGTAAAACAACGCGCCCAGCGGCGTCAGGAAGAACGCCCACAGTAGACAGCAGACGATGTCGAAATGCAGCTTGCCGTGCTCCTGCATCGGCTTGGCGATCGACTCGCCTTCGCGAATCGATTCGATCACTTTCTCGAACAGTTTTTCGAACACCCAGTTGCCGGTCGTTTCCTTAGTGATGTTGAGGCCCTCGAGAATCGGCACGCCGCTGGCGACCAGGGTGCCGAGCGTTCGCGTGGAGCGGGCCAGGATGTTCTTTTGCACCAACTGCCCCAGGATCGGCGCGGTGAGCATGAAGTTGTCCCACCCTTTTTGGCCCGGCTCGAACTTGCGGAGCAGCTTGACCCCCAGCCAAATGACCACCGGGATCAAGGGAATGGCCCACCAATAGGAGACCACCCAGTTGCTGATGGCGATCAGCAACACCGTTGGCGGCGGCAGCGCGGTCTCGAAGTCGTTGAAGATGTCAACGAACGAAGGGACGATCTTCAACATGATGAAGGTCAGAATACCAACGGCCACCAACACCACCATGATCGGATAGACCATGGCGCCTTTGACCTTGCGCTTGAGCGCCTCGGCCCGTTCCTGGAAGTCGGCCAGCCGCTGCAGAATCACCTCCAAGGCGCCGCCCGCCTCGCCGGCGCGGATCATGTTCACGTACAGGCGGTCGAACGTCTTGGGACACTTGGCCATGGACTCCGACAGCGTGCCGCCCCCCTCGATCTCGTCGCAGACGTCCATCAGGCTGTTCTTCAAACGGCCCGGCGGTGCTTGTTCCTCGAGAATTCGCAGACTGCGGAGAATCGGCAGGCCGGCGTCTTGCAGAATCGAAAGCTGGCGGGTGAAGGCACACAGGTGCTTGGTCTTCACCCGGCCAATCGCC
Organism: Pirellulales bacterium; assembly: GCA_041744995.1. Taxonomy (GTDB): domain Bacteria; phylum Planctomycetota; class Planctomycetia; order Pirellulales; family UBA7805; genus JBBDLY01. The sequence continues at coordinate 2,517 of JBGTJT010000217.1, forward strand.
AGGCTGCGAGGCTTCTTGCCGTCCGCTTCTTCCTTGGGCTTTTTGGCCTTCTTGCCGCCCCCTTTCTTGGGAGCGATCTTGGTGATGTAGTATCCGTTCTTGCGGATCGTCGCTTCGGCGTCCTCTTGCGTGGGCGCTTCGACGACGTCCTTGATCTCTTGCCCCGTAGGGTCCATTGCTTCAAAAACGAATGTCGGCATCTATGCTTCCTCGCATCCTTCCAGCGCCGGCGGCAGCCTCACCGGGCGGCGCACACACTGGTCTGCCCGCCGTGGTTGGTGCGGGCGACTGAAAACCGTGGGTTTGTTTGATAATAGAATGGCGCAATCCAGGGGTGACTGGACGGCGAATCGTTATGATAAGCTTTCTGCTTCGCAAGGGAAGCTTCCCACCGAGTGGACGGGCCCCGCGAGACCACTCGCCGCGCCGACTCGTTCAACTACCTATTATTCCACGAGATGCCCCGCGTTGTCGAGTGTTTGGTAACGATTTGTTGGTTCGTGGCGGAGCCTGCCAGCTTCCTCGTGGCGGAGGCTGCCAGCCTCCGCCGCGAGAAACGCGAGTTTCGAGCCGTTCAGGGCCTTGGTAGCCCTACGCTGACCGAAGATTTTTGATTCCCCCCAGGAATTGACACGTTCGCTAGGTCAGGGGGTGTCGGACTACTCGAAACTGAAGTTTCTCGTTTGCGGACGCTGGCAGCGTCCGCCACGTGGCTGGGGCTAGAAGCACCAGCCACGGCTTATTCCTCGATCGTTTCGCGGACGACCTCTTCTACGGTGGTTACCCCTTGAAAGGCTTGGCTGATTCCTGCCTCGCGCAGGGTGATCATGCCGTTCTTGCGGGCGGCGTCGCGGATTTCCTCGGTCGAACCGCCTTCGATGATCAGATCGCGGATCTTGTCGTTGACGATCAGCAACTCGAACAATCCCACCCGGCCGCGATAGCCGGAATTGTTGCACTCGTCGCAGCCGCGCCCCTTGTAGAATTTCTTGCCGATCAGTTTCTCCATCGGAATGCCAATATCCTGCAGCAGTTCGGTGGAGGGGGCCGATTCCTCAATGCACTTGGAACAGATGCGGCGGACCAGCCGCTGAGCAAGAATGGCTTCGATCGTGGCCGTCAGCAAGAACGCCGGCACGCCCATGTTCTTCATGCGGGTGATCGTGCTCGGCGCGTCGTTGGTGTGCAGCGTGCTGAAGACCAAGTGGCCGGTCAACGACGCTTGCACGGCGATCTCCGCGGTTTCCAAGTCGCGTATCTCGCCGACCAGAATTTTATCGGGGTCTTGTCGCAGGATCGCCCGCAAGCAGTTGGCGAACGTGTTGCCGATGGAAGCGTCGATCGGTGCCTGCACGATCCCCTCGATATCGTACTCCACCGGATCCTCGGTGGTAATCAATTTGTCCTCGATGGTGTTCAGCTCAACCAGGGCCGCGTACAGCGTGGTGGTCTTGCCGCTGCCGGTCGGTCCGGTGACCAGCACAATTCCATTGGGCTTGGTGATCACTTTGCGAAAGTTGCGGAGAATGTCGGCGTCGAGACCGAGCGCGCCCAGATCGAGCGAGACCACCGAACGATCGAGAATCCGCAATACCACGCTCTCTCCAAACATGGTCGGCAACACCGAGACTCGCAGATCGACCGGATGGCCGCCGACCGCCAACTCGATGCGGCCGTCTTGCGGCATCCGCCGCTCGGCGATGTCGAGATTGGCCATCACCTTGATGCGGGTGGTGATGGCGAACGCCAGGTGGCGAGGAGGCGGGACCATCTCGTACAGGACTCCGTCGGCCTTGATGCGAATGCGGAACTCATCCTCGAACGGCTCGAAATGCAAGTCGCTGGCGCGGTCCTTGATGGCCAGCAACAACACCATGTTGAGCAGCTTGCGGACCGGCGCGCTGTCGGCTAAAGCTTCGACACTGTCGAGATTGATGGGACCGTCGCCACTCATCGAGGCGGCCGCCGCGGCCAGTTCCTCGTCTGCGGCCATGCCGGCGACCAGGTCCTCGAAACTGGCGCCGCTGGAGGCGTAGTAGCGTTCGATGGCCGCGCGAATCTGGGTCTCGCTGGCCACCACCGGCTGGATCTCGTAGCCAAGAAAGGTCCGCAATTCGTCCAGCGCGCCAAGGTTATGCGGTTCGCACATTGCCACGGTCAGCACTTCGTTCTGAAAGGCGACCGGCAGGATCTTGTAGAGCTGCGCCATCGGCTCGGTGACCTGCGCCAGCACGTCGGCCGGCACGGTCAACTCTTGCAGGTTCACCACCTGCAAGTCGGCCTGCTCGGCGACCGCCTGGGCGAGCTGATCGTCGTTGATCAGGCCCATGCCAATCGCCAGCTTGCCGAATAGTTCGCCGTGCTGATCCTGTTGCTCCGCCAGCACGCGTTCGACTTGATCGTCGTCGAGATAGCCAAGGTCGACTAATATTTGGCCGATTCTTCTGTGGGCCATAGGAATTTCGGATTTCAGATTTAGGATTTCAGATTTGTTTAGGATTTAGAAATTCCGTAGTTCCAATTTTCGACGAAGGCTTTAGCTGATTAATGGCACATCGTTAGCTATCAGCTATTAGCTATCAGCTTTCAGCAAGGAAAAGCTCGGTTCCTGGTTGCTGACGGCTGACAGCTTGCGTCGCCACCATTGAAGTTGTCAAGTTGTTCGAAACATCGAAATTGGAACTACTGAAAGTTGTTTAACTGATCCCGCCTGCGCCTACGCCTACGGCTACGGGTTAAACGATTACTACGCCGACGTCTCCATCGCCTCGGCCACGTCCTGGTCGTCGTCGAGGCGGCCCCGCTGGGCCTTGGCGATCTTCTCCACCAGCGAGGCGGGGTCGTTGGCCTTGCCGAGTACGTCCTCGCGGGTCACCTTGCCGTCCTTCCACAGGTCGTACAGTGAATCGTCGAGCAGTCGCATGCCTTGCTTGGCGCTGGTTTGAATCGTGGAGTTGATGCGGAAGGTCTTGTTTTCGCGAATCAGGTTGGCGACGCTTGGCGTGTTAACCAGAATCTCGTAGGCGGCGCAACGCCCGCCGCCGATTCTCGGCAGCAGCGTTTGCGAGACGACGCCGATAATGGCGGTCGACAACTGGGTGCGAATCTGCTCCTGCTGGTTGGTGGGGAAGGCGTCGATGATGCGGTTGACCGTTCCCTGGGCGCCGGTGGTGTGCAGCGTGCCGAACACCACGTGGCCCGTTTCCGCCGCGCTGATCGCCGCCTCGATCGTCTCCAAGTCGCGCAACTCGCCGACCAGGATCACGTCGGGATCCTGCCGCAAGGCGCGCCGCAGGGCTTCGGCAAAGCTCGGCGTGTCGACGCCGATCTCGCGCTGGTTGATCGTCGATTTCTTGTGCTTGTGAACGAACTCGATCGGATCCTCGATCGTGATGATGTGGTGGTCGACCGTCTCGTTGATGAAGTTGATCAGGCTGGCCAGCGTGGTGCTCTTGCCGCTGCCGGTGGGGCCGGTCACCAGGAACAGGCCGCGGGGCCGCATGCAGAGTTTGGCGCATATTTCCGGAAGGCCGAGCTTTTCGATCGACAGCAGATCGGTCGGAATCCGCCGCAGCACCATGGCCACTTTGCCCTGCTGCTTGAACACCGACACGCGGAAGCGGGCTTCCTCGCCGAACGAGAAGCCAAAGTCCGCGCTGCCGACTTCCTGCAGCTCGTTTTGCCAGCGGTCGCTGGTGATGCTCTTCATCAGCGCGACGGTGTCCTCCGGCTCGAGGCTCTTGGTTTCCAACCGCCGCAGACGACCGTCCAGACGCAGCACCGGAGGTTGGCCGACGGTGATGTGGATATCGCTGGCCCCTTGCTTGATCGCCGTCTGCAGTAGCTTCTCGATAAGGATGGTTGCCATTTGTGTGCCTCGTGCGTTATCTGACCGCTAAGTTGATTTGGAAAACAATGCGGAGTGCGGAATGCGGAATTCGGCGCAAGCGGGTGGTACGCCAGTCGTCTGGGAG
>JBGTJT010000218.1:0-10701 GCA_041744995.1 Pirellulales bacterium
TCATGCTGCAGCAGACGCAGGTGGCCACGGTCGAGGCGTATTTTCGGCGGTTCATTGCGGCCTTTCCCACGATCGCCGAGTTGGCCGCCGCCGACGAGCAAGCCGTGCTGCGGCAGTGGGAAGGATTGGGCTATTACCGCCGCGCGCGGCAACTGCATCAGGCGGCCAACCAGATTGTCGCCGAGCATGGCGGCGCCTTTCCTCGCGAAATCGAACAGGTGGTCGCCTTGCCGGGCGTCGGCCGCTACACGGCCGGCGCGATCCTCTCGATCGCCGACGGCCAGCGCCACCCCATCCTGGAAGCGAACACCATCCGGCTCTATGCGCGGCTGCTGCGGCTTGCGGACGATCCCGCCAAGGCCGAATCGCGGCAAACGCTTTGGCGATTCGCCGAGCAAGTATTGCCCCGCCGCGACATCGGCGAGTTTAACCAGGCGTTGATGGAACTCGGCTCGCTCGTCTGCCTGCCAAAGCAGCCCCACTGCCTGCAATGTCCGGTGAAGCAGCTTTGCCCTACTTTCGCCGCCGGCTTGCAGGACGAAATACCACGGCCGAAGGCCAAGAAACAGTTCACCCAACTTGAGGAAGTCGCGGTCGTCCTCCAGCGCGGCGGCCAAGTGCTGCTACGGCGGTGCGGCGAAGGGGAGCGGTGGGCCGGGCTGTGGGACTTTCCCCGCTTCGCCTCCCCCGTCAACTGCGCTGTGCTTGCGAAGCAGTCGCGAGCGGCGATCGTGAAGGCGCTGCTCGACTTGACCGGTGTCGAGGCCGAACTCGGCGAGCATCTTGCAACGATCAAACACGGCGTCACCCGCTACCGCATCACGCTCGACTGCTTCGCCGCCGCGCCCCGCAACGGTTCACGCAAACAGCCCGGCGGCGATTTGTGCTGGGTCCGCCTGGATCGGCTGGCCGAGTACCCGCTGAGCACCACCGGCCGCAAACTGGCGAAGCTAGTGCAGAACGGACGGTGACACACGCAATACAAGCTCGCAGCGGAGAGCGAGTGGGTCGGCGGAGGGAGATGCGTGTTTCTCTTGACTGGGTGCCACTGCTGCCCTCAGCAGTGGACTCTCACAACTCGGCCCGACCCAAAATGGATTCTCAATGACAAATGAAGCGATTCTCGGCGTCATCCTTTGTCTGTAATCGCCACTGCTGAGGGCAGCAGTGGCACCCGAACTATCAATCCACCCAATACATTAGGCCCGATTTCACTCGGCAGCCGCTCCCACTACAATGCTTGGATTCGCCTCCGTCTCCGTTCATTGGGTGATCGTATGCCGCAAGCTAGTCCGCATGAAGCACTACTGTCGAAGATCAACAATCAATCCGCGTTGGTGGGCGTGATCGGCTTGGGCTATGTTGGCTTGCCGCTGATCCGCTCGTTCATTGCCGCCGGGTTTCGCACGATCGGCTTCGACGTCGATCCAGTCAAGGTCGATAAGCTGCGCCGCGGCGAGAGCTACATCGGGCATATCCCCGACTCGCAGATCGCCGAGTTCATCGGCGGTGGACGTTTCGAGCCGACCGCCGACATGGCTCGGCTCGCCGAGGCTGACGCGCTTTTGATCTGTGTCCCCACGCCGCTGACCGACAGCCGCGATCCCGACCTTAGCTACGTGGAACAAACGACCGAGCAGATCGCCCGCTGCCTGCGTCCCGGACAGTTGATCGTGCTGGAAAGCACCACCTACCCCGGCACCACGCGGGACGTGATGCTGCCCATTCTGCAACAGCGGCCGCTTGCCGTCGGCGACGATTACTTTCTGGCCTACAGTCCCGAGCGAGAGGATCCGGGCAATGCCCAATTCAGTTCCAACACCATCCCCAAGGTGGTCGGCGGGCTGGACGAGGCGAGCCAGCAGGCGGCCGTCGCGCTGTACGAGCAGGCGGTGGTGGCGGTGGTTCCGGTTGCCAGCGTGGAGATCGCCGAGGCGTGCAAGATACTGGAAAACACCTATCGCTCGGTCAATATCGCGATGGTCAATGAACTGAAGGTGCTGTTCGATCGGCTGAAGATCGACATCTGGGAAGTGATCGAGGCGGCCAAGACCAAGCCGTTCGGATTTCAGGCGTTTTATCCCGGTCCCGGCCTCGGCGGGCACTGCATTCCGATCGATCCGTTTTATCTCTCTTGGATCGCCCGCAAGCACGGGCTGCACACGCGGTTCATCGAGCTGGCCGGTGAGATCAACACCAGCATGCCGCGGTACGTGGTCACGCGGCTGGGCGAGGCGCTCAACCAGCGGGGCAAGCCGATCAAAGGCAGCCGCATCTGCGTGTTCGGCGTGGCCTATAAAAAGGACGTCGACGACCCGCGGGAAAGCCCCTCGTTCGAGTTAATGCAACTGCTGGAAGAACGCGGCGCGGAACTAAGCTACTGCGACCCGCACGTGCCCAAGCTGCCCAAGATGCGGCACTACGAGGTTCCCGACCTCGCCAGCAGCGACCCGACGCCCAAGTTTCTGCAAAGTCTCGACTGCGCACTAATCTCGACGGACCACACGGGTTTTGACTACGCGGCGATCGTAAAACACGCCCCGCTGGTGGTCGATACGCGGAATGCGACGGCGGGCGTGACCGAGGGGCGGGAGAAGATTTTTAAGACGTAATCCGAATACAAGCTCGCAGCGCAAGCGAGTGGGTCGGCGGAGGAGCAAGGCTTCGATATTCCGACCGTTCGTCCGTACCTATGCTGCCGATCGCGCCTTAGCGGATTCAGTCGCGTCGCGTTGCTCGCACGGCCGAGGGCGGCCATGCTACTTGGCGGACGCTGCCAGCGACCGCTGGCAGTATGGGGATTGCTCACCAATGCTTGGCACTTTGATTCTCGTGGATAATCATCGCAGACCGTGTAGGTTTCGGATAGAATGGAAGCAACTTGCGGAGGAAGCCATGAGCACGACAGAGCCGGCAGAAATCACTCATCCCCACGTCGAGCGGCGCGCCGGCGTACAAGGCGGGCGTCCCGTGATCAAGGGAACTCGCTTCCCGATAAGCTCCGTAGTACAGAATCATCGACGGGGACTTTCGGTCGAGGATATGTTGCGCGAGTTTCCCCACTTGTCGCCCGCCCAACTGTACGACGCGCTCTCCTTCTACTACGACCATCGTGAAATGATCGACCAAGAAATCGCGGCATTAGCCGATGTTGCCCAGGCGTCCGCCACTTACCCTCCTACGCTCGATCGGTCGAATGGCGGCGATTAAGATCTATCTTGACGAAGACGTGCATCACTTGATCGCGCAAGCTCTGACACTCCGCGGCTGGGAAGCAGTCACTACTGTCGACGCGGGCCGACAAGGTTCAACTGACGAGGAGCAAATCCAGTTTGCTCTCGACAACGACTACGCGATCCTTTCCTACAATGTGGCCGACTTTCCAAGGCATCACTACGAAATGATCGCCGACGGGCGGCATCACTTCGGAATCATCGTGGCAACTCAAGACGACCCGGCTGCAAATGCTCGCGCTCTCTTGTCGCTGGTGAACACGTTCAATGTAGACGATTTTAAAGACCAACTTATCTACTTGAACAACTGGTTGTGAGCCAGGGCTTTAAGGGTGGTAACATCGTGTGAGACGTCTTGCTGGAACAGGAGGAACCAGAGCAACTTTCCCTTTGTCGTGGGTGATCGGCCGGATGCCGATGCTTCGTAAACTCCGCGTGGGCATGGTACCCCGAATTGTTAACCTGGACCCCAACGCTCAAGGCGCTTCAGTCCGCGGTGCGCGTCATGCGGGTGCGGAGCGCTTCCTGGCGCTGCTGGCGCGCCGCGGCCAGTTCCTCGCGGCGCTGCAAAGTTTCCGGCAGCACATACGGCTGCACAAAGTTTTGGTACCGCTGCCGATCCTCCGCAGTCTCGCTGGCCAGGTCGCGAATGGTCAGGCACTCCGGACAACTGCCCGGCAGCGTGCTGGACGGGGATGAGGAACGGGCGGCTGCGGCCGGGTCGTAGCCGAGCGTGCCGTCGGGTTGGACGATCACCCCTGGATCGGACTCGTGAAACAACAGCGGCTCCTCGCGGCCGGCCGCCGGACAGGCCGGATTGGTGCAGGTCAAGGCGGGCCAATACAACTGGCCGTCGCGGACCAGAATTCCGGAATTGCCCGGCGCGGTCACACGTTCCTTGGTCTCGGCGTGCAGGTAGACCGCCGGCAGGTTGCGGTCTTCCTCGTAGAGTTCTTTTAATGTCGGCGTCGGCGCGGCTTCGCCGCAACCGGCCAGCAGCAACAACGGCAGCGCCAAGTATCGACAACGATTCATTGCGTACGGAAGCATGGGACAACTCATTAATTGGAGCGCAAATTCGCGGAGGGAATCTCGCCGATTGGCGTCGAGGGAGAGCTCCACTTGACCCAGATATGGCTGGGGGTTCCCAAGACCACTTCTCTGTTCTCCACGCGAAGATCCACCCACTGCCCCGCATACAGGTTCACGGAACTCGCGGTTTTGTGAAACGTTGTTACGCCACCCGAACCGTGATTTTCGCGGTTCATCAGGAGCTGACCGTCGACGTACAAGCGAACAACGTTGTCACAAGCCACCCAAAAGTCATACGGCTCATTATGCTCGGCCTTGATCTGGCCCTCCCACACAGCGGAGCCGAACGGCGGGTTGCCGGGCAAGGGCGTGGTATACGGTTTACCGCCAAAGAAGTTTGAGGCGTGCGTGCCATACGGAAGGTGCAGGGTGTCGTCGCAGCGGGTGGCCGATGTGCCGTTGAACTGCATGCCGGTGTAGTAAGTTCCCATCAGGCAGCCGTTGCTCGACGACTCCGAGTCGTACGGCGGAATTCGCGAAGGCACCCAGTAGAACGGATAGGGATACTCTTGCTGGTTGTACTCCGGATCGCCCGGGCCGTAGGTCGGAATGCCGTGAATGCTGGCGGTGCTGCCGCTGGAGTCCATGATCTCTCCCTTGCAGGGATCGGCCTCGTCGGGGCCGAGGCCCGCCACGCGGCCGTCGTAGTACAACACGTTGAGGGTACCCATGTGGCGGAAGGCCGCGTTGGCGTCCCACTCGTCGCACCGATCGAGTGACGGGGTGAGCGAGATATTGGCGACCGGCGCGTTGTAGTCGAGCATCACGATCTTGTTGGCGTCGCCGGCGCCCAGCAGCAGATGGTACTTGTTGTTCATCCCGTAGCCGGCGGTACCGTCGGGAAACTCGGGGCAATAATGGACCGTGGTGTTGCGATCCAAGTATGGTTCCAAGGCGGTTCGCCAGTTGGCCGAGTCGATCTTCTCCTCGCTGGCCGCCGCCAGGGCGATGCCGATCTGGTGCAGGTTGTTGGCGCAGGCGGTCTTGCGCGCCGATGCCCGCACCACCTGAATCGCCGGCAGCAGCAGCGCCATCAGCAGGGCGATGATCGTGATCACCACCAAAAGTTCCACCAAGGTGAAGCCGTGACGTTTCATTTGCTCAGTCCTCCATGTTTGAACATTCAGCGATTGGCGATTGCCAGACGGCGCTTTCTTCGCAGCATCCAAGGAACGAACGCCACGCCCAGCAGAATCAACGCCCAAGCCGCGGGTTCCGGCACCAGGCTGCCGTAGAACTCGATTTCGTTCAGACCGACATAAGTGCTGTCACCGTGATTCGAAAGGATGTCGAGCATGATGAACTGCGCGACCATTCCTTGAAAATCAACAAATTGCCCCGGATTGAAGGCGTTGGCGGTAGCGGGATCGAATTCGAAAATGCCAAGCGACCGAATGTCGCCTGAGAAGTTGTCGTTGGAGACGAAGATTTCAACCTCATCCACGCCGCGGCTGGGCAGTCCCGCCTCGTTGTAGTTGAACAACAACATTGAATCGAGACTGTATCGGCCGCCGAGATCAAAGGTAATCGACGGGTCGGGATCGTTGGCCGCCGTCAGCCACATCCCTTGCACCTGGCCCGGATTGCCGTCGGGCGATGTTGTGGAATGGCCCAGGCCGTCGATCGTGTTGCCCGCCGGTCGATTGAAACCTCCTACAAGTTGGCTGCTGGCGGTTACGCCCGCCACGTCGATCTTCGCCTGGCCGAAGAACTGCGCTTCGGACAATCCGGTATACGTCGGATCGCCAAAGTTTGTCTGTGCCTGAATCAATACATGCCGGGCGAGAACCGAGGCATTGCCGAAGAAGAATTCATCGACCGCCTCATAAGCAGCCGATTGATCGGCGCGCGTGAACGGAACATCGGTGGCCAGCGTTGTCCACAGCGGGTCGTTCGGATTACTTAGATTAAGCCCGTTGGCCACCGCCGCATCGCTGGCAAACTTGATCGTAGCAGTGTGCATGCCGCGGGAGCTGAGGTTTACTTCGTTGTAGTTCCAGATCAGAGTGCGATCCAGGAACGAGTCCTTTTGGATGTCGAAGCGTATCCAAGGGGTGGTTTCGTTGTTGGAGAGCCACATGGTACCGGTTGGGTCATTCCCATGTCCTTGAATTCCGTCGCCGTCGCTGTCAGCGCCCAGGCCCGAGCCGTTTACTGTGTAGGCAGCCAAGCGGTTGAAACCACCGAGTTCACTTGACGCGACTGCCGTGGCCGTGAATTGAACGTCGGGCGTGGCAATTGTATCGCCGTAGAACTTGACCTCCGAGAAGCCGAGATAGTCGCCAAAAGCGGTCCCTTGTTGCACCAGTCCGCTCGTCGGACTGCCAAAACGGACGAAGCGGGCCTCGACGCCCTGCATGGGCAAAGTGTTTGTGTTGTCGTACCCGGCCGCGCCGGTCGCCGTCGGAGAAAGGCTTTGCGGGCCGCCTCCCAGCGTGGTCCAGTTGATGCCGTCGGTCGAGGTTTGGACCAAGGCGCTGGTTACCTGCCGCTCCGTGCGCGTGGCCTCGTTGTAATTCCAGATTTGAGCCGCATCCAATTTGTGCAGGCCATTCAGGTTGAACTTGATCCAGCGGTCGCCGGCTGCGGGGTTCTGCGCCGTCAGCCACATATTGCCAGCAGCAGCATCGTGCTGCGGCGTGAGATCACCATCGTTGTCGGGCGTAATGCCCGAGCCGTCGGTCACCCTGTTTGGGGTTCGCCCTCCGAGCCAGGAAGGCGCGCCGGAGTTGATGCCGTTGATCTCCATGGTTGTGGCCGACAACGGCGTTCGCGACTGACCGGCCAAGGCGGCAATCTGCTCCGGCGGCAACGCGGCGTTGTAGATCGCTACGTCGTCAATCTTGCCATTGAAATGATACGTATTATCGGCCCGATCGCCGATCAGCACCGGATTGTTATTGAGAATCGTGCCATCGAACGTGCCCGTCGCGAATGAGCCGGCGTTCTTGCCGTCGATGTAAAGCCGCACTCCGCCGCCCGATTCCAACGCGGCGGCAACATGATGCCAATTGCCGGCGGTCACGGCGTTGGGCGAGGTGTAGCCTATCTGTGTGCTACCTGCGCTGGTTTGGTGCAGCAGGCTCAGTGCGCCGGAGCCAGAGTTGATCCTAAACTCGAAGTTGCCCGAATAATTGGCGCCGGCGGTGCCGCTGGGGTTTTTGGTGAGGATCATATGAAAGTCGGAGAGGTTGTTCACATTCACCCAAGCGCTGAGCGTCAAGCCGCTGGCCAGATCCAGGCTTGGCGCGTGGGGAATCTCAATCCGCTGTCCGCTCACGTCGTTAAACGAAACCGACTGCCCGCCGGCCAACGGAGTATCCGACACATACGAGCCGCCGGCCAGTGGATTGCCGTTGTTGCCGTATGCGCTGAAATCGGTTTCGTTGCCGTCCAGCGGCCAATAGCCAACCAGGTCCGCTCGCACGTCGAAGCTCATCAGAACTACGGCGAACCATGCCAACGCAAATGTAATCTTGGTCATTTTGTGCTGCCTTCTGACAATCAGGGTAAAAAGAACTCAATTGAAAAGAAGAAAAGGAGATTGCTCGATAGTAACTATTTGCTTCGCTCTAATCGTTTCGCTCCACTTCCAGGCCGACCGCCATAGCTTCAAACCGCATCGCCAGCGGGTTGGGAAAGTTGGCCGTGTTTTCCACTTCAATCACGATTTCATTGCCTTGAGCGCGGAATTCGCCGGTGATCGGAAACTCCTCCGCCGTGCGAAAGCCCTCCAGCGCCTGCTGGGCAAAATTCAACCGTTGGCCGTTGAGCCAGACGGCCGTCACCCTGTTGTCGGCGGCGATTTTGCCGCGGGCGGTGACGCTGGCCGGTTCGACGGCGGGCAGATCGAACTCGGCGATAAACCGAAACACCTTTTGCGGATCCGCGGTTCGCCAATCGGTGGAGGACAGCGAGATCCAATGCGAATCCCCCAACCAGGCGGCGTAGACGGAAATGGGGTTCACGCGCAAGGCCGGCTCTCCGCCGACGTCGGCGTAACTGACCTGCCATTGGGTATCCAGCCCGTTCTCGTCCACGTGCCTGCCAGTACTGATAAGCGGAAACCGGACTCGGTTGGGGATCCGGCGAGCGAATCGGGATGAATCGGCCCGCTCGGTTTTCGCGACTTCCGAACCGCCAGTGCTCCATTCCAGCGATTCACCCGCGGCCAGCCGAAAGCTCTGCTGCCGGCCGCCGCCGAGGATGTCGGCCGAAACGGCGCCGTCGAAGACGGCCAACTCGCCGCCTCCTTGCGGGTCGAGCGACATGCCGAACTCGGTACCCAAGTCGACGACCTGGATGCCCGGCCCATTCACGGTAAAGCCGACCGCCTGCTTGGCTACCCGAGCCGAGAGCTTGCCGTGCTGCAGCGTGGCCGTCATGGGGGAATTGACTTGCAGATGCGTCGGTCCTTCCAGCAGCAGAACGGCCCCGCTGTCAAATGCGACCTCGACCAGCCCTGAGGTGAGCATAATCTTGTCGTCGTGGAACAGGTCGCGGTTCTTCAGATTGCCGTCGCTTGAATCATCGAACGTGGCCCCGGAAGTCGCCGTGATATGCGCCACGAATTCAATCGAAGACGCCGCATCTACCGGCCCCAGGGGTTGCTGAGCGGGCACAATCCACAGCGCCAACGACAGCAGAATAATGGTCATGAACAGTCCTGAAACGATCATCGATACCGTCGAGTTGCGATTGATCAGATCGAAGCCCCGCGACCACCAGCGTTGCCGGCGACTTGGGGCGGAAAAATCGGGTCGATCGTCCGCCGTGGCGGGCAAGTCGAATTGTCGAGTGCCCTGTTGCAGGCGCAAACTGACTTGCAGGCCCATCAGCCGGATGTATGCGGCGCGGGCTTCCGCATCGCCGCTCAACAACGATTCCAATCGTTGCCCGGCGTCCGACGTGGCTTCGCCGTCCTGAATGCCGAACAGCAGGTCTTGCATTTCGAGCAAGGCGTCGCTCATGCTTCGGCCTCCTGCTCGCGTTTGCGCTCGACGCACTCCAAAAGTACCGCGTGAGACGCCTGCAGTTGCTTGCGAACGGTCACCACGGAACGGCCGATCTGGACGGCCAAATCCTTGATCTTCGCTCCCTGTTGATAGCGTTGCTCGATCAGGCGGCGATTGCTCGGTGTGAGTTCCTGAAGGCACTCGCCGAGAAATCGGCTTTGCGATTCAACCGCGGCGGATTGCTCGCTCGCCTCGGCGGCAAGCTGTTCCAACAGTCCCTCGCTGAACACCAACTTGTCGCGGCCTGCGCGGCGGCGGTGTTCGAGCACCTTGTAATGGGCGATCTTGAAGGCCCAACTGTGAAACTGGGTGCCGGGCGTGAATTCGGAAAACTTCTCCCACATCACGCTGCTGGCTTCCTGCACAATGTCCTCAGCATCGGCCAGATTGGGCACCATCGCCGCCACGTAGGCCAGAATGCGCCGCTGATTCGCCAGGAACAAGCGGACAAATTCGTCAGGTTGAGGATCGCGTGCGGGCATCGTGATGGTGCGCAAAGGGAAAAGGGGCAATAGGATATGACCGCTTGCCGCGAAATCGAAAGGCGCGGCCTTGTAAAAAGAGTCAGCGGGATGACTTAACTCGATTCTATCACGCGGGTTATGGATATTTGCCATTTTGGTGGTTCTATGGCGGCTGGAAGCCACCATTACTGCTTCGCGGCTGGAAGCCACCATTACGGGGAGCCGCCGGCATTTTTGAGTGTAGCGGTTGGGCAAGATGTGCCGATTATCCCAGATATGCTGGTGCGCGCGCTGCCGCGTGCGCAGCAGAAGGCCCCGCCGTCAACCGACGGCGTCGGCTGGCCGAATGGAATCGCCACCGCGGAAAATATCCCATGTTCACACTGTTTCGCTCCGACTTCGCTCGCTCCGGCTGGTTGCCCGGATTGCTGCTGGCGGCCCTGGCCGTGGCGGTGGTGGTTACGGGCGGTTGGACGCTCACCAGTCGGGCGGAGGAAGCAGGCGAGATCAAGTCGTACCAGTTGAAGCACATGTCGGCGACCGAGTTTGCCGCGCGGCTGAAGCCGTTGCTCGACGCCTTGCCGCAGGAATCGGAGGTTCGCATCGACGAAGCCCGCGGCAGGGTGATGCTCCGCGGCGACGAGGCTGCGCACCGCGCCTTGGGAAACTTGTTACAAACGCTCGACCGGGCAGCCCCGGCCGCGCCGCAACCAGCCCGTCTCGCACCCTACCACTTGCCTCGGGCGCAACTGGAGCGATCGCGGCAACAGGTGGAGCAGCGGTTTCCACCGGCCAGCGGCGTGCGGGTGAGCCTTGACGAGCGCAACTCGCAATTGCTGGTGCTGGCACCGCAGGCCGTGCATGATCAGATCGCCCGCATGCTGCCCACGCTGCCGG
>JBGTJT010000219.1:0-15825 GCA_041744995.1 Pirellulales bacterium
GGCATGGCTTCCCTCGCCGGCAGCGAGAAAAACACTCCCTGCCGTCCTGAAGAACACGAGTTGAATAGATACGAATCCGACATGCCACTGTTGTACTGATCTACCTGATTATTGTCGAACCAAAAAATTCACAGGCTCTGAGGCGTGAGGTTTGAGGTTTGAGGTTTGAGGTTTCAGGTTTCAGGTTTCAGGTTTCGGGTAGCGTAGCCAACCTGATCCCTGATCCCTGATCCCTGACCCCTGAAACCGTTACAGATCGCCCAATCGTTCCAATCGGTCGTCTCGGCGGGCGAATCTCCCCCTGGCGTGGGCTTGGCAAGGTTCGCGTAAGCTAACTTCTGGTATACCATTGAATTCAGGTAGTTCGCCCAGCGCCCCAACCCGCGACGGATGCGCCGATGATCCACGTTCGAGATCTGCAAAAGTATTACGACGATCTCAGCCGCGGCCGGCAGGTGGCGCTTTCCGGCATTAGTTTCGACGCGCACGAGGGCGAGATTTTCGGGCTGCTCGGTCCCAATGGCGCCGGCAAGACCACCGCCCTGCGAATCCTTGCCACCCTGCTGCGCCCGACCGGCGGCACGGCCACGATCAACGGCTACGACGTGGTCAAGCATCCCGCGCAAGTGCGGCACGAGATCGGCTTCGTTTCGGCCGGTACCGCCGTCTACGATCGCATGACCGCCTGGGAAATGGTCGCCTACTTCGGCGGCTTGTACGGGCTGGCCGACGACGTGCTAGCCGAACGGATGGAAGGCATCTTCAGCCGACTGCAAATGAACGAGTTCCGCGACGTGCTGGGCGGCAAGATGTCGACCGGCATGAAGCAGAAGGTCTCCATCGCCCGGGCCATTGTGCATGATCCGCCGGTGATCATCCTGGACGAGGCCACCAGCGGGCTGGACGTGCTGGTCGCCCGGGCGCTGCTGCAAACGGTGATGCAGCTTCGCGACCAGGGCAAGTGCATCGTCTATTCGACGCACATCATGCGTGAAGTAGAGAAGCTATGCGACCGGGTGGCGATTGTCCACAAGGGAGAAATACTGGCGAGCGGCACGCTGGAAGAAGTGCGGCAACGGCATGGCGAGCAAGATCTCGAGGAGCTGTTTTTCCAGTTGATCCTGGGAAACGAGCAAGGCGGATTGCGGCGAACCGACCAGCGGCCGGAGGCCGACGAACAAGAAACCGAGCGCGCCGGGGCCTGACGACGCTGGGCACAAGTAGCGCTCCACGATCCGGGATATGCTGAACAAGCAGATGCATTGGAAGAACGTCAAACTGGTGCTGCTTCGCGAAATTCGCGATCAATTGCGCGACCGCCGCACGATCTTCATGATCGCCGTGCTGCCGGTGTTCTTCTATCCGCTGCTGGGACTGGCGCTATTTCAGGTCACGCATTTTTTGCAGAAGTCCAACAGCAAGGTGCTGATCGTAGGCCACCAGTCGGTCTCCGGCGGGCCAAACCTGATTGAAGACGGCCGCTTCTCCAGCGAGTTCTTAAGCGACGACGCCAAGGAACTGGTCGACCTGTTGGAGCTGGAGTTCCGCGCCGCGTCGCACGATCATGAAGCCGCCGGTTTGCCCACGGCGGAGGAAAAGGCATGGCAACAGGCGGTCGCCAGCGGCGAGGTGCAGGCGGTGGTGTACTTTCCGCCCGACTTCGCCGAACGGATGGAAGAGTATCGCGCGGCGGTCAAGCAGCGATTCGAACGGCCCCGCGAAGCAACCGATCCATTGCCGGAACTCCCCCACCCGTTGTTCGTGTATGATTCCGGCAAGGAGAAGTCGGCGCTCGCTTACAACCGGGTGGCGCGGGTACTAAGCAGTTGGGCGCACGCGGTGGGACGGCAAAATCTCCGCGAGAGCCAAATACCGGAGGCGGTCGCCAGTCCCAAGGCCTACGATTCCAGGGACCTGGCCGCCGAGTCGGGCGGCGGCGACGCCCGTCTGTGGGCCAAAATACTGCCGTTCATCCTGGTAATTTGGGCGGTGACCGGCGCCTTCTATCCGGCGGTCGACCTGTGCGCCGGCGAAAAGGAACGCGGCACGCTGGAAACCTTGCTCAGCAGCCCCGCCGCCCGCAGCGATATCGTGATCGGCAAACTGCTCACGGTGATGGCGTTTAGCATGACGACGGCGATCTTGAATCTGGTCAGCATGGGCTTTACCGGATTGCTGGTGCTGCATCAGTTGCAACAGATGCCCGGCTTCAACGGTCCCGCCGGGATGGGCATGCCGAGTCTGTCGGCCGTGTTCTGGCTGCTAGTGGTGCTGGTGCCGGTCTCGGCGTTGTTCAGCGCGATTTGCCTGGCGCTGGCCGCCTTCGCCCGCAGCACCAAGGAAGGCCAGTACTACCTGATGCCGGTGATCCTGATCACCATGCCGCTGATCGTCTTGCCGATGTCGCCGGCGGTGGAGTTGACGCTCGGCACGAGTCTCGTGCCGGTGACCGGTATTGTGCTGATGCTGCGGGGCCTGATCGAAGGGACGTTCTGGCAGGAGTGGCCGCTGGCGATTCCGGTGATCGTATCCACGTTTGTCTACTGCTACTTGGCCGTTCGCTGGGCCGTGGACCAGTTCAATAGCGAAAAAGTGCTGTTCCGGGCCGCCGATCGCTTCAGTCTCGGCGCTTGGATGCGGCACCTGTTTCGCGATCGCCAGGCGACGCCCAGCGTGCAAATGGCCATCCTCTGCGGCACGCTGATCCTGCTGCTGCGGTTCTTCATGGGACTGGCGATGCCGGGCATTACGGGCGATTTCGGTTTCGCCGACTTCGCCAAGATCGCCGTGATCTCGCAACTGGTGGTGATTCTCACCCCGGCGCTGCTGATGACCGTGATGCTCACCCGCTCGCCGCGGAAGACCCTGCTACTCGATCTGCCGCACTGGGGCGCGGTGCCGGCGGCGATTCTGTTGGCCCTGATGGCGCATCCTTGGGTGATTGCCCTGCAGCAGTTGGTGACCACGCTGTATCCCATGCAGAAGTTGGAGGGGCTGGAGAGGATGTTCGACGGCGCGCCCAACATCTGGTGGATCTTGCTGGTAATCGCCGTGCTGCCGGCGTTGTGCGAGGAGATCGCTTTCCGCGGCTTCATTCTCTCCGGCCTGCGGCACCTGGGACACCGATGGCGGGCGATCACCATCTCGGCCCTGTTCTTCGGCGTCTCGCACGGCATCCTGCAGCAGTCGATCATCGCCACGTTCGTCGGCTGCCTGATTGGCTATCTGGCTGTGCAGACCGGTAGCGTGTGGACCGGCGTGGCGTATCACATGGTGCATAATTCACTGGCGGTGCTGGCGAGCAAGCTGAAGGAGCCAGAATCGTGGCCGCAATGGTTGCGGGATCGCATTGACGGAGAGCAGTTGCTGGAGATTCTGGTGTGGCAGATTGGCCCCGACACTGAAATCTACTCCCCCTGGATCATGCTCCCCACCGCACTGGTTGGCGCCGGCCTGCTGTTCTATTTTCATCAACTGCCGCACTACAAGAGCGATGAAGAGGCTTTGCAAGAAAGCATCGACGCCGAGTCGGGGAAAGTACTCGTTTCTTAACTCATGCCGCGAACGCCCCTCCAGCTTGACGAGTCCTACGCCTTGCGGGCCGCGTGGGCGATACCGATCGATGGCGAACCGATTCGCCACGCGCAACTGATCGTCGAGCACGGCACAATCCGCGAGTTGACGCCGGCACCCGGCAGACCAACCGACGGCGTGCAAACGATCGACCTGGGCGACGTGGCCCTGCTGCCGGGCTTTGTCAACGCGCACGCCCATCTGGATTTCAGCGACCTGAGTCAACCGCTCGGTGAGCCGGGCGTTTCGCTGCCGGAGTGGATCGGAGAAGTCTTCGCCTATCGCGCGGAACCGTCTCGGCCGGCGAGGACCGAGCGGATCGCGCTGGGCTGTCGGCAAGCTTCGGAAACCGGCACGACGCTGGTCGGCGACATAGTCGCCATCGACGAACCAATCGCGAACCCGCCGCTCGATTGGCTGCCATTCCGCGAGCTCATCGGATTGACCGACGAGTCCGTCGAGGCTTGCGAAACCATCGCGCGGGCGCTTATCGGAAGACATCCATCGGCCGGACTCAGCCCACATGCCCCCTACACGGTGCGGCGCGATCTGTTAGCCTCGCTGGTGCAGCTTTCCCAAGAAAGCGGCGCGCCGTTGATGATGCACCTCGCAGAGACCGTCGAGGAGTTGCAACTGCTCGATGCCGGACAGGGGCCGTTCGCCGAATTGCTCCAGGCACGGGGAGTCTGGCCGGAGGACCACTTCGGCGGCGGCCTGCGATGCCTCGATTATCTGCAACTGCTGTCGGCCGCCGCGCGCGCGCTGGTCGTGCATGGCAATTATCTGGACGACGAGGAACTGGAGTTTCTGGCCAGTCACTCCAATCGCATGTCGCTGATTTTCTGCCCCCGCACGCACGCCTATTTCCGGCATCCCCGCCACAAGATCGTGGAGGCGGCGGCTCAGGGCGTGCATTGCGCGATCGGCACCGACGGCCGCGGCTCGTCACCCGACTTGGATATGCTCGCCGAATTGCGGGCGCTGGCCGTCGACTATGCTCAACTCACACCGGAGGCGATCCTGCGGATGGGCACCCTTAACGGCGCCGACGCCCTGGGTCGCGGCGAGGCAACCGGCTCGCTCGCCCCTGGCAAGCGGGCCAACCTGGTCGCCGTCGCCATCGACGCCAACCGTTGGGACGAACCGCGTCAAGCCGTGCTATATGGTTACGGCAAAGTCACGACAATGATTCATAGCCCAGGTCAATAAGCTTGCCATTACCCACAAATCGAGACCCCAGCCAGCTTGTCTGGCTGGTGAATGAGTTTGAGTGGCTAGCTTGCAATGCCCTTGTATCCAGCCCCCTGCCGCCTCGCGCGGCAGGTGAATCAGCATTCTTCGCGGCCATACTTGCGCTCCTGCCGGACAAGCCGGTCGTGCAGCTTTTAACTAGTTAATGCGGTGAGTTTTAGCCCCGAAGGGGCGGCCTTATGATAGCCCGGGGCGTAGGACAGGCAATCGCAAAGCGATGCATGACCGCAGCCCCGGGTTGGATGGTTGTGTGAACAATCGGCCGAGCAACAAGCGATGCTGGCCGACTTAGTGAGAACGAGGCCGAAACACGCCGAGGCTGCTAGTTCGATGGGCCACCTTCTGCGTGTTGCGGCCTCGGCAACACCCTTTATGGAAAAGAGCGTCGTGCTCGGCCGCTGTTTGTTCTTCATCGTGACCCGGGGTTCCGCTCGGCTATCGCCTCGCTCACCCCGGGCTATCATAAGGTCGCCCCGTTGGGGCTAAAGGCAGACCTGCAAACCACTTAAAAGCTGCACAGCCTCCAAAGGGAGAAGGGGTGGTTCCGACCGTCCCATGCGTGCTGCAGAAGACGGAAGTGTTACTGAGTTTGCAATTCTAACGGACACTTCAGGCAACCGAGCGGGGCAGAGTCACCAGAGCATGCATTTCTCCGTTCTCATCGTTTCCTCCTGTTCCAACCGCCTGAAAGCCCTGATTCATAACCCGAAGCGCCGCTGTTGGCGCTACTCCAGCCAGATCTCCATCTTGGCGGCGAACGTCATGCCGGCCGCCAGTTCGCGATGGCCCGAATCGACGCCCTGTTGCTGCAGTCGATAGGCGTCCGGCACGCAGGTGTACGGTTCCAGGCAGACCGCCTCGCGGTGCGGCGGGTTGTAGATCACGCACTCGCGGAACGGATCGTCGAACAGCAGTTTCATCGTCCGGCCCGAGTCGGGGTCGTGAATCGACGCCGTAAACTCGCCGTCGGTATATTGCAGCTTGGTGAATACGTCGTCGAATTGCATCTCGGCGAACGGCATGCCGCCGGCGATCTTGCCCCGCTGACTGCTCGGCTTAATCTCGCCGGTGGCGATCATGTCGGCAAGTTCCCAGTAGCCGTCGGCCGGCGCGGTCACCACGCAGTCGTCGGCGCTGGCGCCGCCGAGCGGCACGCGAAAATAGGGATGCAGTCCCAGGCCGAACGGCAACGGCCCCGTATCGGGATTCTCAACCAGTATGGAAAACATCAGCCGGCCGTTGTGCAGCGTGTAGCTGGCGGTGACCTTGAAGTCGGCCGGCCATTGTTCCAGCAGCGCCGCATCGTCGAGCGATGCCTGAAACTCGGCCACCACGTGCCGCTCGCTCTGCTCGGTTACGCGCCAAGGGCGATCGAGCAGAAAGCCGTGAATCGCGTTGCCCGCATGTTGCTGGCAGTGGAGCGGATAGCTGTTGCCCTCGTAGTGAAAGCTCGTTCCCTGGATGCGGCCGGGAAAGGGGAACAAGATCGGTATCCCGCTGCCGGAAGCTCGCCGTTGGCCGCTTGCAAAGCCTTCCTCGGCCCACAGCAGCTCGTGCGGCTGGCCCTCGACGATCAGTTCCAGGCTGTAGCAGTTGAATCCGAAGCCGGGCAGTATGCGGGCCGTGGAGCCGGTCAATGCGTCGGTCAGTGTGACAATCGGTTGCTTCATGGGATGGTTCCATTCAACAGGTTCGCCGCCGCCGGATGGCAAGTCGACTCAATTCCGTTTTGAACAGGAGGAAACGGAGAGAACGGAGAAGTTAGCCTCTGTTGCCTCCTATCCGCTCTGTTCACTTTAAGCTGCCTCCCGGCACTCTTTCAAAAAATAAAAAAAATACATCAACTACTACTACATGCTGGATCGACATTCAGCCTTAGACTATTTGATACCACATCACTTCGAACAGACCGAGCACAATCAAAGAAAAGAAAAGTGCGCCCGTCAACCTCGGACCACTTCCGGCATTGATTAACTACAGGCAACAAAGGATACAGAGTCAACAGAGATTTCGGTTCTCTGTTTTCTCTGTTGCCTTCTGTTCCAACAAGCCGTTGAGTTGACTTGCAACAGTGCGAAGCAAATGCGGAAGTTATTCTTGGGTCCTCCCTCAGGTAGTCGAGATGCCGGCCGCGATGCAGCGCCGCCGACATGCAAACAATGATCGTCAGCAGCAAGGCGGTCGCAACGATCAGCGGCGTCCGGCGGACGTCGCCCAGCGTAATCATTGCCAGGTGATGGAGCAATCCGACCGACAATACGACGCTCACGCCCAACAATCCGGTCGCCGCCAGGTCGCCGCCCAGGAAGCTGCCTTGCGCGGCCGGGGGATAGGTCAACAGGAACCACAGTCCGGTTGGGATCTGCATGAGCGTGGCAACCAGCGCAACGCCCGCGCCGATGCGAACCAGTTTGGTTGCAGACGCTGTATGCGATTCGTCCCGCCGCCTCTGCCATGCCAGCCAGGCGGTCAACATGCCGATGGTGGCCGTCGCCGCGAACCAGTGGTGCAGTGTGCGTGACAAGATCGCTGGGTCGAGCATCAGTCGATGGAATTGCCGCCGATCGATCGTCACGTCGCTCCAGGCCGGGTCGGAAGAAATCACCGACAGGATCGCGAACATCGGCGGAAAATGATACAGCAGGTTCGTCGCCGCCAGCACGCCGCACAGATAGCGCAGCCAAGGGAGCGAATCGTGCCATCGGCCGCGCCAAGTAAACGGCAGCAGCAGCAACAGGTAAACCACCAGTTCCGCCGCCAGCCAGTGCAGGCGATAGTCGGGTATGCGGCCCAAGGCGGCGAACCAGCGGGCGTACGGCAGCCCGGCCATCAACAAGCCGCAGACGACGCCCAGCCCGCCACCGACGCCAATTCCCCACCAGGCGTAGCGGCCCAGTGCGTATCCTAGCTCGCGAGCCAGCGGATCGGGCTTCCGTCGACCCCGGCGATCGAGGTAAATCGCAATCAGCGGCGCGGTCGCGGCCACGTTGACGCACACCAGATGCGCGGCCAAAGCAAACACCAATAAGGTTCCCAGTAGTGCGATCATAGGGAACCGATTGTAACACGAAACCTCGCCCGGCGCGAGCCGCGTTGACACGCCGGGCGTCGTCAAGCTACAACAATGGCATGCGACCCACGTCGCAACCGGACGGGCGATTAGCTCAGTTGGCTAGAGCGTCTCGTTTACACCGAGAATGTCGGGGGTTCGAGTCCCTCATCGCCCATTTTGACAGAAGCGGAACGCTCGACAACTTGGCGGGCGTCCCGCTTTTTGATGCGCTGTTCAGTACCAGCACGAGGCGCCAGTTTTGAAGTTGCGCTATTCGGATCGTTCCCCTATTGGCCAACGGCCAATGTCACCGTAGCCTGCGGCATCGCCGCAGGTATACGGAATCGAACGAACCCCTTGGCTGAAGGCCAAGTTCACTCGCGGCCGCAACGTAAGATTGGCCTTCAGCCAATGTCTACTACAATTGTGCTTATTCCAGGGGCGTTGCCTCTGGCTACGGTGAGCTTGGCCGATGGCCAAAAGCGGTGGCAGATGGGAGATCGAAACTTCAAAACGCGCCAGCGACCCTACGCGACCACACAGAACAAGGCGTTGCCCCCAAGTTGCCGAATACGAGTGTCCCCCGAGGGACATTCCAACTCGTCGACTGAGTGAACGCGATTGTTGTTCGGAGGCGCTCGTAACTCACCGACGCCCCGCCGCGACTGAGCTGGGTGGTTCTGCCGAATCTGATGATGCCGTCAACACGCGTCGTACAATCTTTCTGTTCAAAGATGAACTGGCAGAAAAATGAGGGACATAACCATCGCTCGCTCGGGACAATGGTCCCAAGCTACGGTCGCAACGTTGCCACCCGCTGCTGCTTGCCCACGCCGGCCCCGCCCCGCTACAATCCCCAATAGCCGGAGCCAACGCACGCTCCGCGGCTCCGTTTAACTACGTTTTTCGCTCATCGCTCCGGGACGATACGATAAACGCTATTCGTTATGGCACTGAAGTTGATGTTGGACCAACTGAACGAACTCTTGACGAGGCTTGGGGAGGCCAATGATGGCACCAATCACGGTTCCGAGTACGCGCTTTATGATTTGCCGTCTGCCGACACGCTTCAGCACGCACTTGACCAGTACTTCTCTCAAATTAGCACGTCGAACACACTCCCGCAACCAGCTGACGCATGGGCCATTCGTACAACGGCTGTCGATGATTCGGAGGAAACACTCCCCACAGTTGCTCGACACTGGTTCTATGAGCTTGAATACTCGTCGAAAGTTAATGCCTCAGTTGCAGCGGATACCGTACGCGACGCCCACGCTTCCCGATTCAACTACGATCTGGACGCCATTTTCCAGGACATCAAGGAGCGAGAAAAGAAGAGCGGCCTGAAGTTCGTACAGGGCGTCGCTCGTCAGCCTGTGCCGAACCAGGCGATTCTGCCCACCGGTGCCGCCGATTCGCTCAATGATAATCCAAAGGATGCGAAGACGGCCCCGGCGGCTGAGCTTTAGCGTTCATCGACGCAATAGGACTATGTCGCGAGCACGACCTCATCGACCACTGGCGCCGCCCAATTTCTTCTTCGCTGCGGGTTCCGCGAAAAACTCGCTCGTCCTTAATTTTGTGTCACGGCTTGCCAGGCGATGCGTTGCAGGAGGCTGGCCTGGGGTTCGGTCAGTTGCGGCGGCTTCCAGCGGAGTCCTTCCGGTGATTCGCCGAAGATCGTGCCGTAGAACACGCAGGCCGCCAGGTAGGTGCCCGCCGGTGTGGGATGGCTGTTGTCGGCTTGGTGCAGCTTGGGCGGGTTTTCCAAGGTGAGCGCCTGCTGCCAGGCGAGGCCGACCGGGGCCACCTCGGCTTCGCACTCCTTGGCGATCGCGAAGTACGATTGGTTTAGTCCTGCTTGCATGTCCGGCGCGTTCGCCCTGGCCCAAGTGAGAAAGAAGATCGTTTTCGCTCCCCGCTCGTCAATTGCCGCGTCGAACTTCTTGGCATATTCAAACATCAGCGGCGGCGCGACGACCGGCAGTTGGCTTTGCTCTTGCAGCACCACGTAGTCCCAGCGGCGGCCGGCGATCCGACGGGCGGCGCGCCGGCCCTCCCAATGCTTTTGCAGCGTAAAACCGCCCGTCACGGATTGTTCAGCGCGCATCCGCTTGCCCCCGGCTTTGGCCAACGCGGTAAGCATTTGGGGCAGGTCGTTGAAGGAAGTGTAGCTGTTGCCGACAAACAACACCTCGATCCGCGGCTCGGCCGCGGGAGCCGGCGGCGCAGCCAACCACACACAACACAGCAGCGTCGTTGTCAGCCAGGTGGGTGACCTTTTATTCATTGGACTGTTCATCGAGTTGCAGAAACTTCGGCAGCCGGGCGACGCTGCCGTCGGGATGTACCGTGGCCACCACGCTGCGGCCGGTGGCGATTCGGTCTTCGCCGCGGGTGAGTTCATATTCATGCACGATGCGGGCGCCCTTGGCGCGGATCGTGGTCGTGCGGAGGGCCAGCAGGTCGTCGAAGCGGGCCGCCTGATGGTACTTCACGGTCAGTTCCTTGATGACCATCAGCACGCCCAGCTTCTCGAAATCGGTATAGGGAAGGCCGGCGGCGCGCATCATTTCGGTCCGGCCCAGTTCAAAGTAGTTGATGAAGTTCGAGTGATGCACGCGGCCCATGGCGTCGGTCTCGCTGTAGCGGACGCGAATCTCCAGTTGGTGCTCGCGGAGCAAGTGCGGCTGAATGTCCATGCTGGCTGCTGCTCGTCTGGCGAGCATCCGTTGACTGAACTCTAGTAGTTTCCTATAGTTATGTACTGCTTGCGGGGCACTTTTCAAGTGGCTGACCTTTGTGGCCTTAGGCCTGGGGCCGCCGCGACGCGAACCTTGGATTGGGAACAACATGAGCATCGGCGAAGGACCACCGGTCGATTATGCCACCATGCGTGGTCGAGACTACCCTACGATTCGCCAATTCACGGTCTTTCTGGAGAACCGGGTGGGCCAGTTGTTGGAGGTGGTGCGCCGCTTCGAGGGAAGCAAGGTGCGGATCGTGGCATTGTCGATCAACGACAGTTCCGAATGCGCCTTCGTGCGGTTTCTGCTCAGCCACCCCGAACCGGGCCGCGAGATCTTGGAGCGCGCCGGGCTGGCGATCATCGAGAGCGATCTGATTGGGGTGGAACTGCCCGGCGAGTCGCAACCGCTGCTGCGGGTCTGCACCGCGCTGCTACAGGCGGAGGTGAACATCGTGCAGGCCTATCCGTTGCTCGATCGCCCCCACGGCCGCCCGGCGGTGGCGCTGATGGTCGACAACATCGACATCGCCCAAGACACCTTGGCCGCCAAGGGGTTTCACATGCTGACCGAACAAGACCTGATCGGGGACGAGGGTTAGGGGCAACAGAAAAATAACTTCCGCATTTGCTTCGCCTTATCGCATGCCATTCCAGAGTTTGTTTGAACAGTCCGTCATGCCGCTAGGCGGCACCCGGTTTGATGAAATTTTCGGGGCAGGAGGCAACAGAGGAAACGGAGAAGCAAACTCTCTGTTTTCTTGGTATCGCTCTGTTACCTAAATGGCTGAGCGAGAATTGCGGGGAGTGCGTATGGCCCGCAGCGCAGCGTCATCATCCACTTCCGGCAGCTCCAACGTCAAAAAGCGTACAACTTTGTTATGGCCAATGAGTGACTTTCCAAGTCGAAGCCGAGGCATTGGAAGCGAAAACCCGCCGTTCCTCAAAGGTTGGTCGCTCAGCGTCAGAATGCTGCTAAGTATCTCACCTAAATGGATCACCAACTTCGACCAGATCAAACGGAACAACGACGGGAGTCGAACAATTTCCTCCCGAGCCAATTCGGAGCCAACGGAGCGAAAAGGAGGTAACAGAGAGCCTCTTTGTTTTCTCTGTTTCCTCCTGTTCCAATGACTACAAGAACACCGAAATTGTTTTTGAGTCATCCCAACGTCGCCCCGTAATCGTCCAATTGATTTGTTTCGCCGAGTCCCACTGCGACGAACGGGCACTTCGCGCTTGCGCCGTCAAGCGGTAAGATCGACGCAAAGTATACGAGCAAATAAGCATTCCACAGGAAAACACTCCATGGCCAAGCAAACCATTGAAAATACCGACGTCGCCGGCAAAACCGTGCTGATGCGCGTCGACTTCAACGTCCCGTTGGATGAGAATCAGAATATCACCGACGATCGCCGCATCGAGATGGCGCTGCCTTCGATCAAATCGGTGGTCGATCGTGGCGGCAAACTTGTGCTGATGAGCCATCTGGGCCGGCCCAGCGGGGATCCCACCGAAGATGCCAAGTACAGCCTGGCGCCCGTGGCGAAGCGGCTGGGTGAGATGCTCGGCAAGCCGGTCGCCTTTGCCGCCGATACGGTGGGCGACGACGCTCGCCGCAAGGTCGCCGCACTGGCCGCCGGCGACGCGGTCGTGCTGGAAAATCTGCGGTTCAACAAGGGAGAGAAAAAGGGAGACGCCGAATTCGCCCGAGGTCTCGCCGAAATGGCCGACGTGTACTGCAACGACGCCTTCGGCACCTGCCACCGGAGCGACGCCTCGATGGTCGCCGTTCCCGAAGCGATGGGAGACAAGCCCAAGGTCTCCGGGTTTCTAGTCGCCAAGGAGATACAATATCTATCGAGCGTCATCGCCGATCCCCAGCGGCCGTTCGTGGCGATCCTCGGCGGGGCGAAGGTCTCCGATAAGATCAACGTGATCAGCAACCTGTTGACGGTTTGCGACAAGGTACTGATCGGCGGGGCGATGGCGTATACGTTTTCGCTCGCCCAAGGAGGCCAAGTGGGAGACAGCCTGGTTGAGAAAGACAAGGTCGACCTGGCCAAGGAATTGCTGGCCAAGGGGGGCGACAAGCTGATGCTGCCGGTCGACACACATTGCGGAGACGCCTTTAGCGGCGACTGCAACAAGCAGGTCGTTCCGGCGGGCCGGATTCCCGACGGCTACGAAGGACTCGACATCGGTCCCGAGTCGGCCAAACGGTTCGCCGCCGAGGTCCGGCAGGCGAAGACGGTTGTCTGGAACGGGCCGATGGGCGTGTTCGAGATGCCGCCGTTCGACGAAGGGACCAAGGCGGTTGCCCAAGCCATTGCCGACAGCGATGCGACCAGCATTATCGGCGGTGGCGACAGCGCCGCGGCGATTGCCCAATTAGGATTTTCCGACCAGGTCACCCACGTCAGTACCGGCGGCGGCGCCAGCCTGGAGATGCTCGAGGGCAAGAAATTCCCCGCGGTCGAACTGCTCGACGACGCCTGAGCGAGAATCACAAAGGACGCGGCATGTCGCAAGCCCGAGTCGATGTATTATTCTCCGGACGGGTGCAAGGCGTTGGCTTTCGCTATAACGTCTGCGAGGTCGCCGAACGCTTCCGTGTACTCGGCTACGTGCGGAACCTGCCCGACGGCACGGTTCGGCTGGTCGCCGAAGGGGAAAAGGCCGAGTTGGACGCCTTTATCGCGGCGGTCGGCGAGCGAATGAGCGACTTCATCCGCGACACGCATGTGGAGCGTTCGACCCCCAACGGCGAATTCGGCGACTTTTCGATCCGTCCCTGATGTAGCTGAATTCGCCGAGAATTCAGAGGCGGTGCATTGGAGCGTCCATTCCTCGGCAGGCGGAACTCTAGGTGAGTTCCGCTACGGGCGAACCAACTTGGCGGGCGGCACGTAGCATTGGCCGTGGGCAAATTTTTCTTGCCAGAGGCTTAACCCGCTCGGGCGGTTCGAGTTACAATAGAAGTTTTCCGGGCTGGCCCTGCTCACGAGCCAGTCGAACGCCACCGTCGGGAGTCCGCGGCCCGTGCCAAACAAGCTGTTAACTGCTCTGATGCCCTTTTGGCTGATAGGTCTTGGCGCCCTGGCCGGTCTGCTTGTATTGGCGGCGATCTGGGCGGTGATGTTTTTGGTCTATCGTCGCGGCGCCACGCGGCTGTGGGAAATCTGTCGCGAGACGGTCGTAATGCCGGTGCTGGTCACCGCCGCCGTCTTGGCAGGTTACACGATGATCACCACGCTGCTCGACACGACCGGGTTTCACTTCTTTGATCCCAAGAGCGAGGCGATCGAATCGATCTTTCGCCTGTCCGCCACCACCGAGCAAGAGGTGCGTTACCGCCTGTTGCCGGCGGAACGCGATTTTCTGGTCGAACTGGAGGTGCCGTACGGCGAGTTCAAACAGGTGGAAATCGAGAGCGACCGCTCGGTCACGGTCACCATTGGAGACAAGTTCGACGCCGTGCCCCCGGGCGAGGATCGGATTCCGCTGTTGAGCAACGAAGCCTGGTCCTGGTCGCGGAGCCGCGAACTTTCCGCCCCGTTCGACAAACTGGTTCAAGAAATTTATCTCAGTAACACGTCGGACGTGCCCGCCCGGGTGCGCCTGCTGGTGGAGACCGAAGTGCTCGTGCCGCAGGCAGCCGCGGTGCCGTGGACGGCGGTTGGCCTGGTGGCGTTCGTGTTGTTCTATTGGCTGATGCAGTCGCTGTTTCCCAAGGTCGCCGCCGTGGCTTTGACCACCGGCAAGGAAGCGGCGGCCCAGCCGTTGTTCTATTTGCTGTTGGGTATCGGCGCGGTCTTGCTGCTGACGTTCGTGGTCGTGCCGTACAACACGTTCGGCGAGGATGTGAAGATCCTTAAGGAAACCGGCACCGAACTGATCAAGGTGCTGGCGATCATCGTGGCGCTGTGGACCGCCAGCGTGGCGGTGGCCGACGAGATCGAGGGCCGCACCGCGCTGACGGTGCTTAGCAAGCCGATCAGTCGCAGGCAGTTTATTCTTGGCAAGTATTTTGGCGTCTGTAGCCCGGTGGCGGTGATGTTCGTGCTGCTGGGCGTCCTGTTTTTGTTTTGCGTTTCCTACAAGGTGCTGTACGACGCCCGCGAGGGAGGCAATCCGGACGTCACCTGGATCGACTGCTATCGCGAGGCGATTACGACCGTGCCCGGCCTGCTATTGGCCTTCATGGAGGCGTGCGTGCTGGTTTCGATCAGCGTGGCGATCAGTACGCGGCTGCCGATTTTGCCCAACTTGCTGATCTGCGTTTCCATTTACTCGCTGGGCCACCTCGTGCCGCTGTTGGTGAACTCGACCGTCGGTCAACTTGAATACGTGCAATTCATAGGGCAGTTGTTTGCGCTGATCTTGCCGGTGCTTGAGTATTACAACGTCTCCGCGGCGATCTACGGCGGCGGCGCAGTACCTTTAAGTTACATGGCCTGGGCGCTGCTCTACAGTGCGATATACGTCACGGTGGTGATGATGATCGCGCTGGCCCTGTTCGAGGACCGCGACCTGGCGTGACGCGGATTCGGTCCGATAAGAAGCAAGAGTTGTGTTTGCGTAGAGCACGACGGCCACGAACATGCCAGCCGGATGAACAGCATGACGTTGTTGCAGTTCGCATGTCCGCATTGCCAGGGCGTGTTTCAAGTCGATGATTCGATGGGGGGGCAAACCGTTGCCTGCCCGCACTGCCAGGGGCACGTGCAAGTCGCCGGCGACGATTCCCCGCCGAGCGAGGCGGCGCCGCCATCGACCGATTCGTCGCAACCCACCGAATCTTTAGCCGCTGATTACGGCGGGGGACGGTTCCCCGAACCCCCTTCATTTCCCGGCCAAGTCGTTCCTCCGCGGCCGACCGCCGCGTCGCCGCCGCAACCCGATGTTGAAAATTCGGCGTCACAGTCTTCGATATCACAGTCGTCTAGATCACAGCCGTCTGGTTCACCGGCCGTACCACCTCGACCCGATGCGGGCCACCGACCGCCGGAAGATACCGCCGGCAGCCCTCGTGCCAAGTTCGAGGTCATTTGCGGTAAGTGTACCGGCGCGTTTCGCTCGAACCCGGCCATGGTTGGCCAACCGGTGGTATGTCCGTTCTGTAACGCGCGATTGATCGTGCCGGAGGGAGGCGGCCGCGCGCCGCTGGCGGGCGACGGCCGATCAGCGCCTGCGGCACCCT
>JBGTJT010000220.1:0-3341 GCA_041744995.1 Pirellulales bacterium
GATTCGCATTTCCAGTTTTGGTTTGCTGATCGAGCGGATTCCCTTTCTCGCTCAGCAAAAGACGAGCCTGCTTGCCGAAATCGGGAAATCTTTCCCGGCGTTTCAAAGCCCACTCAAGCGCTTGGACCGTCAGCGGAAACAGAATATGTTCGCCATATACTCCGCTCTTTCGCCGGACTCGTTTGATAAAAGAATCTTCATCGGTCGTGGGGAAAGCAAGAACCTCCTGCTGCCGGGCCGGGTGTGCCTCGTAAAGTCTGACCTCGCCGATGAGGAGCGAGGCAATCTCGGCCCGCCCAAAACCGCAGTTGAGCCCCAGCAGGAGCAGCACTCGATCGAAGGGCTGACCGTAACGCATTAGCAATTTCAGTTCCTCCAAGGAGAACGTCTCGACTTGCTCCAGGCTCTTCTTCGCGTGGTCACTTGGCAGCCGTCGAATCCGTGTGTCCATGTCACTCAAGGCGATTGGCTTGGTCCAGTCAAACTGGCTGGTGTTGTGGAGCCACTTGAGAAATCTCATCAGCGTGCCGAGAAAGTTGCTTGCCGACTTCGCGGTCATTCGATCTTTCGTCCCAAGCTTGCAGGGTCGCCGGCGCCAGTGGCCGATTAGTTCATCGACGGCAT
The DNA here is from genome assembly GCA_041744995.1 of Pirellulales bacterium. Taxonomy (GTDB): domain Bacteria; phylum Planctomycetota; class Planctomycetia; order Pirellulales; family UBA7805; genus JBBDLY01. Next base: position 625 of record JBGTJT010000220.1, read on the forward strand.
CGGCGTCGAGTCGTGTCAGCAAGCAGTCGCGATGATGCTTTCGCAGATTTTTGACTTGGCGAATTTGCGTTTTCCCCCAGGGGTTCACCTGTTCCGTCTCGGGACAAAAATACTCCCTGTGGAGAATCTTCTGATACGCTGCGAAAGCCTGATACAACGTCGCGTTGGGTGTTGCCGACGGCGCGACTTCAGGCTTGCTTGGGCTTCCTTGCGCAGGTGGAATCGAGCGACTCGTCGCGCGTGCCGCGGTTCGAGCCGCCTGCACGGCCGGATCATCCGGCTTCAGCACGCCGAACAAGCGTTGGCTGGAGATATTCTCCGTCGCCGGAGACGACACCACCGGAAGCTCAGCAGCGAACGCCAGGCCAACTGCGGCTAATCGCTGCTTGGCGTCGGCCAGGGCTAGTGCCACGTCGGCCTCGACGGCACGAATGGGGATTTCTTGCTCGGGCAACGACTCGAACAGTTCTAAGGCAGCCTGGCCGATCTCAAAGGCATGCTGGTCCTCGGGAACAAACGCAATCACGGGGTACTTGGCCTGCATCCGCTGGATTCGCGCGGTGTACTGGACCTGCAGTTCACTTGGCCCGCGCGGGATGGGGATATGCAGAACCCCTTGCGCAACACGTCGGGCGACTGTGAGCAGGTCAGCGGGCCAAAGCGGGCGGGCTTCCTGGCATTGGGAAGCAAAGGCGTCCCACAGTTCACACAGTTTCCTTTCGCGCCGCTCCGCCTCTTTGCGATCCGTCCCGAGAAGGAACTTATGCTGCTGGAGCTTCCCTGTCTTGCTGCGTTCCCAGCCCAACTGTCGGGAGTAATAGCCTCGGGGATCGGGCTTCCAACTTCGGCGAGAGCGCGTAGCCATTGCACCTGGATTCCGTACCTCTTATCGGAACATCCTGGCCAAATAAGACGGCTTATAAGAACATTTATCGGAAATTTTGAGGGTGAGCCCTGGCAGGCACGTCCTGAAAACTGCCAAAACTCCCCAGATATGCGTAAAAATAGCCCCTTGCAACCGAAATTACAAGGGGCTACTGATGGAGGCGGCGGGAATTGAACCCGCGTCCCGCGATATTTCCATGCAACCTTCTACGTGCGTAGTCGACTCATTTGAGTTTCGCTTGCCGAACCCCTGCCGACCGGGTTTCGTGCTCGCTAGACCGGAACTTAATTTAACCTAGCGCGTGCCAGTCAATGACGCCGGGCGATTCGGATTTGGTGACCGACCTTTGAGCCTCTCCGACTAAAGCTCTCGATCGGAGCTGCCTTTATTTAGGCAGCCAGAGCAAAGTTACCTTCAGCAATTGAAGATGTTTGGTCAGCTTTTTACGTGGCCCACTGACCAACCACGGCACGCCACTTACACTTCAGACTATCCGGTCGAACCCAGTTCGCCCCCGAAAGAATCGAAACGCGTGGCGGAAGGCGGTACCTTGCGGCACTGCTTCCCTATCAATAAATATACGCGACTTTGCCGCGAATATTAAGGACGCATCCGGCCGGCGGAAAGTTCGCTCCAACCGCCGCTTCCCCGTATTATCGGCGGAAACCGATGGAACCACCATCCTCGACGCCCGCAAATCGGCTTTTTCTGCCATAATGCTCCCATGAGCAGTCCTATTGCATTTCTCGACGGAAACTGGATCCCCCACGCCGACGCCCGGCTGCCGGTGGCCGACGCCGGTTTTGTCCAGGGGACGACCGTGGCCGAGCAGTTGCGGACCTTTGGCGGCAAGCTGTTCCGACTGGAAGAACATCTGGATCGCTTGTTCCACTCGCTTGAGATCGTGGACGTCGATTGCGGTTATACGCGCGACGACCTAGCCCAGATTGCCGAGCGGATCGTCCAAGAGAATTATGCCCTGGAGCCGCCGGGCCGCGATTTGGGACTGTGCCTGTTCGTCACGCCGGGACTGGCCGCCGCGGAAGCCTACGGCGACGTGGGGCATCCGCTGGTCGGCATGTATACCAAGCGCTTGGCCTTTCATCTGTGGGCGAAACTGTTCCGCGCGGGAGAAAAGCTGGCCAACACGCCGATCCGCCAGGTGCCGCAAACCTGCTGGCCGGCCGAGCTGAAGTGCCGCAGCCGCATGCATTACTATCTGGCGGACAAGGAAGCCGGCCGACGGTTTCCTGGGGCCAGGGCGATCCTCTGCGACGAGCAACTGCGCGTGCTGGAAACCAGTTCGGCAAATCTGGCGATTGTCGTCGATCGTTGCATCATCACGCCCCCGCTGGCCGACGTACTGCCAGGCATCTCTCTGGCGGTGTTGAGGGAACTGGCCGCGGCGGCCGACATCCCGTTCGTCGAACGGGCGATTCACGTCTCGGAGTTGCCGAAGGCCGACGAGATCCTGCTGTGCAGCACCAGCGTGTGCGTGCTGCCGTGCGTCGAGGTCGACGGGCGGCCAGTCGGCGACGGCCGCCCCGGTCCGGTCTATCAGCGGCTACTGGCCGATTGGAGCGCGCTGGTGGGAGTCGATATCGCAGCCCAGGCGGAAAGGTTTCAGCGCTAGCAGGTTTCAGGTTTCAGTGGTCAGTGGTCAACGATCGGGGGCAGAGCCTGTGGAAAAATCCCCATCGAACATCAGCCGGAAGGCGCTAGCCTCCGGTTGGCGCCGAGAGACCGGCCGCTCGTGCGGTGCGGCTGATGTTGGTGGGGGGGCGCGCGACCTACAGCGTCAGTCCAAGAGATTCACAGCCTCTCAGGGGTC
>JBGTJT010000221.1:0-8381 GCA_041744995.1 Pirellulales bacterium
CCCCTCGCCCTCCGCCGCCGCCGAAGCCGCGGGCGTGCAATTCGCCCGCGCTCAGCAGGGCCGCCAATACCAATACCGTTGTGATCGTGAACCAGCGTTTCATCGTGAATCTCCCAAGCTTGGGCTGCGGATAAATGGTAAGGTCGCTACTGACGCGAGACGCGAATCGGGCCGATGTTGGGCAGCATTTGTCCGTCGACTTCGCGGGCGACCGAGCGAAAGCGGATCGTATTTTCGTCGACCGCCTCCAGCAATTGAATGCTCGATGCCCGCGATCCATCGGCCAGCACTTGCAGTCCGCGGACCTTCCAGCCGTTGCCTTCCGGCTCCCAGCGGCCGACGCCGAAGCCCCCCGCGGAATCGAACGTCCAGGAGCGGATACAGCCGGCCGAGGCGTCCCAACCGATGATCTGAGTCCCCTCCAGCGAGACAACGTCTTCTACGAACACCTTGAACTGATTGACGATAAAGTTCTCGTTCTTGGTCCAGCGATAGTCGGCCGTGACCGTCGACCCGTCTTCGCTGCTGGCCCAACTGCCGATCAGCGGCTCGATCGCACGCAGGTTCTCGTAGTGCGACGGCTCGATTTCGACATCGCTTTCGCGAATGCTGTCGATCCGCCAGCCGTCGGGCGTGCGAACGTGTACGGCCACGTAGTCAGTCATGATCGGCTCGCCGTCGGGCTTGCTGACGACCGCCACGCCCCGCTCACTGATCACGCTGGGAGCATGCATCTCCAGCAGCGGCTGTCCGACGTCCAATTTCACACCTTCGTTGGCGGCGAAGTATTGCTCGTAGGCTTTTTGGATCGCGGCGCGGCCTTTTAATGCGACGTCGCCGGGCGTGATGAACTCGCCCTGTTCGGTCCAATGCGCCGCAACCGCCGCCGGATCGTGCTTGTTGAAGGCGTCGGTCAGCGAAGCGATCCGCGCCCGCACGGCTTGGAGATCTTCCGGCTCGGCTTCCGCGGCAGCGTCTTCCGCGGCGGCATTCTCCGCATTGGCCCCACTGGCTTCTTGGGGCGCGGCGCCCGCCGGTTGCGGCCCCTGTGCCGACAGGGGCGAACCCCACAGACCACAGGCGATGAGCACCGCCGCGACTCCCAGCCGTCGAACCTGAAACAGGTGCAAACTCATGGCAACAACTCCTCTGCCGGCGGTGAAAAGTGCAACAACGGCCGAAAGGTCCAGCCGATTTGTTCGCGAGATGAAAAACTCAGGGACGCCCAAATCGGGCCACTCTATTGCTATAGAGCGATTCCGCCGAAAAAGCAACAGGCTGGCGAAAAGAACGGGCGAAAAGAAGGCGGTCGAAGTCGGAATCGAGGGTGGGTAGTTAGCCGAGGGAGGCGAAGCGGCTGACAATGGAGACTGGGCTATTTCGCCTCGCCAACGTCAACCGTGACCTTCTTGATCTTGCCGGTGAATCGCGTCGCGTCACGGCCGATGCCAATATCTTCAACCACCGGTGTTTGGTTGTCGAGCCCGACGTCGGCCGTCTCGTCAGCAGAGAAGATGAGCGGTTGCGTTTTTTCGATTCGGCCTTTAGCGACAACATTTCCGTTAACCAGAAGCGAGGCTTCGCCTCCCTTGCCGGGGCCGCCGCCGTCGTATTGGAAGTCGAGCACGACTGTGGCCGGTCCGGCGGGAATCTTCTCTTCCGCTGCCACTGTGTACCGATCGAGTCCGAGGAAATTGTAGCTGTAAATCGGTTTGCCTTCTTTCATGTAAAGCGACCACCCGCCGAACCGGCCGCCTTGGCAGAGAATCACACCGTTGGCGCCATCCTCTGGAATTTCAACTTCCGCGGTGATTTTCAACGACTGATTCTTCACGTTGATGAACGTGTTCTCCATCATGCCGTCCATACCGTCGTACAGCGTCAACGACGTGCGGCCGTTCATCAAATCGGGCCTGCCCGCCAGCGCCGGGTTGACGCGGACGATGCCGCGGTCGTCGATCGGCAGCACGTGATACTTTTCGGCCTCTTCCATGAAGAGCGCCTGCAACTCTTTCAACTTTTCCGGGTGCTCATCCGCCAAATTGTTCGCCAGGCTGAAATCATCGCGCACGTTGTAGAGGTCCCACGTGTCCGATGCGAGCGGCTGTGTCTCGGTCGTTTGCCATGGGGCACGGTGAATCGTGCGGGCGAACCAGCCTTCGTGGTAGATCGCCCGGTTGCCGAAGATTTCAAAGTACTGCGTTGTGTGTCGCTCTTTCGCATCGGCATCATTGAAGGAATAGAGCAGGCTGGTTCCTTCGATCGGAATCTGAGGTATGCCGTTGACCACCTTGGGTTCAGGCAGTTTCGCGGCTTCCAAGATGGTCGGAGCGATGTCGATGACGTGCCCAAACTGTTCGCGTTGTCCCCCTTTTTCCTGGATGCCCTGAGGCCAATGCACCACCATTCCGTTGCGCGTGCCGCCGAAGTCCGAACAGACTTGCTTTGTCCAAGAAAACGGAGAATCGAAGGCGATCGCCCAACCGGCCGCCATGTGCGGGAAGGTATAAGGCCCGCCCCACTCGTCGATCTTGGGCAGCAAGTCCTCCACCTTTTCGGTGACGTTGTTGAAGTAGGTCATTTCGTTGTACATGCCGACAAAGCCGCCTTCGGCGCTGGTGCCATTGTCGCCGGCGATGTAGATGAACAACGTGTTGTCCATCTCTCCAATGTCCTCGATTGCTTCGACCAAACGGCCAATCTCGTGATCGGTGTGTGCCAAAAAGCCAGCAAAAACTTCGGCTTGGCGGGCGAACAGCTTCCGCTCGTCGTCGGTCAGCGCATCCCAGTCCTGGATCGCTTCCGGCTTGGGAGGCAACTTCGTGTTTTGGGGAATCAGGCCCATCTCCTTCTGGCGGGCGATCGATTCCTCGCGGACGTTGTCCCAGCCCTTGTCGAATTGTCCTTTGTACTTGTCGGCCCATTCCTTGGGCACGTGATGCGGAGCATGGACCGCGCCGGTCGCGAAGTACATGAAGAACGGTTTGTCCGGCGTCATCGACTGCTGGGCCTTGACCCATCCGACCGCTTGATTCGTCATGTCGGTGGTGAAGTGATAGTTTTCCATCTTGGGCGGCGTCACGCGAATCACCCCATCGTAGATCAACGGATACCATTGATCGGTTTCACCGCCGATGAACCCGTAAAACTTGTCGAAGCCTTGACGGACGGGCCAGCGATCAAATGGCCCCGAGACGCTCGTTTCCCAGGCGGCCGTTTCGTGCCATTTGCCGAACGCGGCCGTGCTGTACCCGTTCAGCCGCAGCATCTCGGCCAAAGGGGCGACGCTGTTGGGGATCTGTCCCGTGTTGCCCGGGAAGGCCGTCGCGGTTTCCATGATCGAACCGGCGTTGGCCGTGTGGTGGTTCCGTCCGCACTTCAGCGCGACCCGAGTCGGCGAGCAGAGTGCGGTGGTGTGGAAATTGTTGAAGCGCAGACCATCGGCCGCCAGCCGGTCCAACGTCGGCGTTTGAATCGGGCCGCCGAAACTACTCGGCCCGCCAAACCCGATGTCGTCGATCAAAACAATAACGACGTTTGGCGCTCCCTTGGGAGCCTTCACCTCGAACCTGGGCGGCGGTTCCACGTTGCGGGCGTCCAGCTCGGTATACGTCGGCCGCGGGGGTTCCGCGATCGGAAGTACGGTGCGATCAAGTTCGCCCGGCGCCGCCTCGGAGGTTTTGCCAGGTTCCTTGATTTGCTCTGGGACCGCGTCGTCGTTACCCTTCTGTGCCGCCGACGGCTGATCTCGGCATCCACAGAGAAGCGACACGAGAATCGCGAAAACGCCCAAATGATTAGCGAGGCTGCACGCGCGCCGTACCATGGGAACCGTTCCTGTTCTTGGGGAATGACAGAAGTGAATGAGCATTATATCAACGGCAGGTCACAAGTACATGCGGTCGCCCAAGTTCAGCTTCCTATTGCAAACTTCACACGGATTGTTGAATCAATGACTTAATCGGACGTCCTCCTCTGGCGATACTCACTCGGCGTCGTACCTTCTGCTTGTCGGAACGTCTTACACAGCCGGCTGGCGTTCGCGAAGCCACATTCGGTCGCGACTTTCTTGATCGGAAATTTCGTCTCAACCAACAGGCGTTTCACGCGCTCGATCCGCATCCGCGTAATCTCTTGTGAGACGGTCCGGCCCAGGAGCTTGTGGAAGCGACGTTCGAGCGTCCGCCAGCCCACCGGCACTTGTTCGACCACATCCTCGACCTTGAGAGGCCGATTCCCCGCACTGGCGATGAATTGTAGAGCGCTGGCCACCACGGGATCCTCCACGGCGAAGGCGTCCGTCGATGTCCGGGCAATCAGTTCCACGGGAGCGATCCGTATCGGCTCGGTTGGAGCCGGCCCACCATCCATCAGCTCTTCCAATAGCTCGGCGGCACGGACGCCGTTTCGTTCATAACCGCACTCGATACTCGACAAGGCCGGTTCCGGTGTTAGGCAGATGTTTTCTTCGTCCATGCAGCCGACAATGCCCACGTCGGCAGGAATCTGCAATCCAATTTGCTGCACGATATTGCAGAGATAACGCGCCTTGCCATCGCGGACACAGAAAATGCCGATCGGAGTTGTCCAGGTCTTGGCCCAGGTGGCGAGTCGATCCTGAAATCGTCTCCAGCACTCCAAATTGGAGTCGAACGTGAGGGGAACGCCATGCCTGGTGTAGTCGCCCGTGCCGTCGTCGACCGTGGCGCGGAATCCTTCCTCGCACTGTCGCGATACGCGGGCCCGCTGCGTTCCCAAGTAGCCGAACCGGGAGAACCCCCGCGCCAGCAAATGCTCGCCGGCCAAGACGCCCGCGGCCCGCATGTCGGGAACGACGGATGGGACGTCGACCACCGGAGAACTGATCCAAACGTTGACGAGCGGGATCTTCATCGCCTTCGCAGCGTGGGCCAGCTCCGGTGTGGCGCGGGCGATGATGCCGTCGTAGGCTTTTTTACCTGACTCGCTTTGCAGCTCAGGGGTGTGCGGCCAGACGACACATTCCCAGTTTCTCAACTGGGCATGCCGATAGATCCCCGCAAAAACATGCGTGTGATGTTTGCCATTCCATTCCAGATCGATCACGATCGCGATGCGGCGTCGTTTTGCCGTTGTTCTTCCCTTGGTCGTCATGGCGCGTCAATTGTGCATGGTGGCATGTCGGGAAGAGTGAGGTCCGCTTTGGGGGCAACAGACCCAATGTCGAATATGCGCGATCAATTGTCAAGATTCGACAACGCTTTTCGATGCGATCTGATGCCCGGTCCAGTTAAACTGGGGGTTCCATAAGAGCCGCACGAGATATCGGGAGCATTTCGATGAAAAAAGTTCTGGCGTCATTGTTGTGTCTGGCTTTTATTGCCAGCCAGGCCAACGCAGCTACGATCGGCCAACTCGGTATCCTCCAAGATACCGCGAACGGCGGCATTAACCCGGCAACGGGTTCGGCATGGAAGGTCGGCGACACTTATCGCCTTATTTTCCTGACCAGCACCACGACGACTGCAGCTTCCACCGAAATTGCGGACTACAACGCCTTCGTCCAATCAGCGGCAAATGCTGCGGGATATGGTAGTGTGGACTGGTTTGCGATCGGTTCTACCCTCTCGGTGACTGCCCGCGCCAATACGGGAACGACTGCTGCTGGTGGCGTAGCCTTTTTTGATTTCAACAGCACACTAATTGCTAACAATAACGCCGATCTCTGGGATTCCAGCATTGCCACCACAATCAACTACACCGAATTGGGTGATTTTGTGGCGGATACCCAATACTACACGGGCTCTGACGCAGACGGCGAGCAGGCGTCTAATGGGGACTATCTCGGCACCACTGTCGTCCGGACTGGCCAAACTGTGCCTCGGGCGCAATTAGGCCGTAATAGAGTTGACATGACTAACCAGCGCTGGATGATTCAGTTTAGTAGCGCACTTGGCGGGAGCTACCCGATGCTCGCCATGTCGGAGGAGCTCACCGTGGTCCCCGAGCCAGCCTCGGTTTTCTTGCTGATCATTGGACTCATTGGCCTGTTTGGCGTCGTTAAACTTGGTCGCCGAGGGAGGTAGCTCGCCACGTGTAAAACTCACAACCACAAGCAGCCTTGCGGTTCAGTTCGACTTTTGCAGTTTAACCGACGATGGTGACCGCGTTTTTCAGTCGTTGTTTGATTTTTCGCCCTCTGGTCCCTTCTCGGCGTCGGTCTAATCGGCTTCGGTTTTTACCGCCGACTCAGGAAATAGCTCATCTTAAAGTGATGCCGACCTGCGATCCCCGGTCTACATGCTGGAGGATCGCGGTTTTTTTATGCGGCGGGTCGGCACAGATCGAGTTTGGCCTTAACTTGCGCCATCTTGTGGGGCATGCCCACCGGCAACTCACCGCCAGTGTGCCCCTTACCACCGCACTTCCAGCCCTGCTGAGCCGGTGTTGGCGATGTGGCCTCGGGAGGTTTGTAGGTCGTAGTTGCCGTAGATCTTGGTGCGGTCGCTGAGTTGGCCCGTTAGGCCGAGGCCGAATACGGCGTGTTCGCGGCCGAGCTTGACGCCCTCCACGCCGAACGCCACGTTGTTGCCGCCGGCGAACGTGGAGAGAACCGGCTGGCCGTCGTCGAGGAATTCCTGCACGTATTGGGCGCGGAATTCAGGAGTCCACAGCCGGCCATGATGATAGTATTGCCGGGCCAGCCGAGCGCCGAACGTGCCCCGCAACGAGTCGAAGTCCTGGCGGCGGCTGGTCAGATTCAAGCCGCCGGCGCCTGTTTCCGTGAAGCCGTTGTGCGTTAGGGCTATGTATTGCACGCCGATGAACGGCTGAAAGTGCGCCTCGCCCCAGCGCCAGTTCCAGCCCTTCTCGAAGAACAGGTCGAACTCGTAGCCGAAGTAATCGCCCGTGGCGGCTACGTCCACCGTGTCCACCACGATTCGCCGCGTGACGTCGTAATCGTGATAGCCGAGGCCGCCGATCGCAATCAGGTAATGATTGCCCCAGGTCTTGCGGGTGTAGAGCGAAAGGTGGTAGCCGTCGACGTTGCCGGTCGAGGCCACCGACGCCGCCCGTATGTCGCTGTAGGTCACCGCGCCGCCGAGGCCGACGACCCATTCCGGATCGACCCAGTGGTCGAGGCCGAAGGCGGTACCGGAGAAGCCGTAGTTGACCGAGGCGGCGTTGCCGTCGTTCTGGATGTTACCGCCGGCGCCCCAACCCTCCACCCAGGCGTTATAGAGGTAGCCACAGCCGCAGTGATCCAGACTATCGCCGCAGCCGAAGCAGCCTCCGTCGAATTCATTCAACGGGAACTCTTCCGTATAGCCGACCAAGGCGATGTCGGAATTTCGCTTGCCGGCCGGCGCTTCGCTGGCCAACACCCGCGCGCCGTCCATGTAGAAGCCTGCCGGGCCGCCCAACGCCCGCAAGCGATTGGCCATCCGCCCCAGCCGGCCGCTGTTGGCTTCCACGCCGACGACCGTGGCCGATCCGTAGATTTCGCCGCTGATCGCATCGAGCGCGGCGCGGATCTGGCGAGTGTTGAGATTCTGAAACGAGTTGATCACGTCGGCCAGTTCGCCGGTCGGATTGTTTTGCTGAACCAGGTTGTTGGCCACAACGCGCTGATTGAACGTGCGGGCGACGCCGTCGAGGCCGGCGGCGCTGAGAACCAGTCGCAGTTGGACGTTGTTGGCGTTGTAGTTGAGTACGGCGTCGAAGAAGTCGAGGTCGTCGGTCACCGAGGCAAACTCGCCGTCGACTCCGCCACCGGCGGTGAGAATCGTGTACAACTGGCCGACCGAGTAAGTGCCGGCCTCCGCCTGCACGTCGACCGTGCCGCCGTTAAGCGTGGCCGTGCCGGTGACCGCGATCAAGTCGCTGTTGCCGGCGGCGTTGATTTCCACTTCGTAGGTGCTGCCTGCGTTCTGCACGTAATCTTGATTCACCGTCAGCGTGCCGATGCTGTTGCCCGGGGCGATGGTGCCGGAGACGGTAACATTCTCGGCCGAGCCGATGCCGCCCAGCCTGCCGCCGGCGTTGACGGTGATGTCTTGCGCCGCCGACGCGCCGGTGTTGAGGTTGAAGGTACCGCCGTTGTTGACGGTGGTATCGCTGTTGGAAAACGTGCCGCCCAGGTTGAGCGTGCCGGCGTTGACCGTGGTGTTGCCGGCATAGCTGTTCGTTCCGTTGAGATTGAGCGTGCCCGTGCCCGACTTGACCACGGCGCCGGCTTGGCCGTTGTCGTCGGCGTCGGCGATGTCGTTGTTGAAGGTGCTCGCATCACCGTTGCCAATATTGAACGTGACGCCGCCCCCTTGCAGATACAGACCGCTACCGGCGGCGGTGCCGTTGCCGGCGCTGCCGCCACTGCTGCCCGCGGTGACGCTGCCGCCGCT
>JBGTJT010000222.1:0-5289 GCA_041744995.1 Pirellulales bacterium
CGGCGTCGAGCCGGGTGAGCCGTGTTTCGTCGGCCGACAGGTTCACGCTGAAGCCCAGCCGCACGCCTTGCTCGCCCCCCGCTTCCAACCGATAGGTGCCGGGCGCATCGGTGGCGGTGATGAGCAGGCGATTCTCTGGCCCCAGCGGCGCGGTCCTGATGCGATCTTCCGTCGGAGGGGGCGTGATCAACCACAGGTTGTCGAACGTCTCGCCGCTGGGGAGATCGAGTTCGACCTGCTCGCCCACGGTGTAGTTGAAGCGCCGATCGACGCCGCCGACTAAGTAGTGAGCCATTTCGGTCACCAGCGCGTAGCCGGGCCAGGCGTTGGGGCCGGTGAGCAGGTAGTTCCACGCTCCGCGATCGCTGGGCAGATCGGTTAGCGGCGTGGCCAGCGTCAACACCCGCCCCCTGCCGACCGGCCGTTCCAGCAATGCAGGTGCGCCGTTGCTAAACGGCGCGATGATGTTGACGCTCTCGGCCAATTCGCCGAACTCCCAATACTTGAAAATCGGAAAGTCATACCACGGCACATCCCCCTCCAGCGCCTTGAAGGGAGCGAGTACCGAATGCTCGAGGTTGCGGGGGGCCAGGTAGACGTCTTCGCCTTGCAGGCGCCACTGTAGCGTGATCGGTCCCGGCAGCAGTTCGCCGGCCGAGGAATGATTGAACGACTCGTCGATCAGTCCCAGTTTGCTGGCGTTGCCTCCCAGGATGACAGCCAGTCCGCCGCCGCCGGCAGTGAAACCGGCCAACCTCTGCCAGGCTTGCTGCGACAGCGGCTTAGGATCGACCAGCCAGACCACGTCGTACACATCCAGCGGCATCGCCATCAGCTTGCTTTGCTCGACGAGTTCGCATTCGAATCGTGCGATGCCCTTCTGCCGCAACTCCGGCGGCGCCAAGGCATACTGTATGATGCCGCCGTAATAGTCGACCGGGTCGGGGGAAACGAGCAATACCCGCCAGGGCGCGGCAACGTTCAAGGTGAAATAGCGGCGATCGTCGGCCGGCAGCCCGTCTTCGCCTTCGATCTGAACGTAGCCGTGATGCACGCCCAGATCGAGGCCGGCCAAGCGAAACTCGACGAACTCCGATTGATCCGGCGCCAGTTCGACCAGGGCCTCTCCCTCCAGGCGCGGCGCGCCGGCGTCGTTGAGCAGGTACATCTTCACGGTGCGGTTGCCGCCACCACCGGTGCTGGTGATCGAGGTCTCCACCGCCAGCGAACTGTTCCGCGAGATCACCTCGTTGGACAATCTGACATCATCCAAGGCGTAGTTCACCGGCGCCTCGACGCCGACGTCGATCACGTGAAAGGCAATGTTGGGGTAGGTCGCCGCCCGACTATTCCAGGCGGCCAGCGCCGCCGGCGACCATTGCGCCTCGGAAAGATCGGTGAACAGGAAGATCTCCTTGCGGGGCAGGTCGCTGCTCTCGACCAGTTGCACCGCGTTGTCGATCATCTCCGCCAGCGGCCGATTGTTGGTGGTCGGCCGCAGTCGCTCGATGCGCAGCCGCGCCGCGCCGGCATCGACGTCGAAGTCGCTCCGCCGCGCCGTGCTATCGAGCACGACCAATTGGCTCTCGCGCGGCAACTGCGGAAGTAGCTCAAAGGCAAATTCGCGGGCTTGCTCCAAGCGGGTGGCGTTCTCGTGGCGGTACTCCATCCGCGGGCTGGTGTCGAACACCAGTGCCGCGGAGAGCGGCTCGTCGCCGCCCGGCAAAAAACTACTCGAGGTGATCTTCGGCCGGGCCAAGGTCACCGCCAGCAACAGAATCGCCAGGCACCGCAGCGCCAGCAGCACGATGTGCCGCAACAGCAGGCGGCGGCGGTTCGATTCCTTGCGCTGCTGGATGAACCGCAAAGCGGGAAACTCCAAATGCTTCGGCTGCTGCCGCATCACCAGATGCAACAAGATCGGCACGGCAACGAGCAGGCCCCCGGCGAGCAGCAGTGGAGTGGTGAAGGTTAGCACAGTGCTCGTTCCGGCCGAAGCGTGGGGGAAAAGGGACGGATGGGAGCGAATGCGGAATGCGGAATGCGGAATGCGACGCAAGCGGAAGGAGTGCTAGTTGACGCTGCCTCAACCCCTTCTCCCTTTGGGAGAAGGTGGCCGAAGGCCGGATGAGGGCGCGCTGCCAACCCGCGCTGCCTCGGACACATCAGCCGGACCGCGCTAGCGGCCGGTTGGAAGTGCCGAGCGTTATCGGACGACAACCACGCAATGCAGCGCCAACCGGGGGCTAGCGCCCGCCGGCTGATATTGCAGTACCGCATTCCGCATTCCGCATTCCGCATGCTGAATTGCCTATTTCAAAACCGATTCTTCCGATTCACCAAATACTCGGTCAGCGCCCGATCGAATTGCATGCTGGTATCCAATCCTACGTAATCGATGCCCGATTGTTGGCATTCTTTTTTCAGTTCGTTGCAAAACGCCCCCACTTCGCTGAGATAATCCTTCTTGAAGCTGGTGGCGTCGACTTGCAGTTTGTCGTGCGACTCCGGCTCTTCGAACTCGATCATCCCCTCAAAGGGGAAATGCACTTCGGCCTCGTCGAGTACATGGAACAGGATCACGTCGTGGCCGCCGTGCCGTAGTTGCCGCAGCGCCTTTTTGAGCGGTTCCAGTTCGGCGAACAGGTCGCTGAAGATCATAATCAGCGAGCGATGCCGCATCAGCGCCGCGATCTGGGCGATGCTCTGCGCAATGTTGGTCTTGCCGCTCGGTTCCAGCCGCGCCAGATGCGACAACACGGTGCCCAATTGGGTCCGTTTGCTCTTCGGCGGCAGGATGTCGCGAATCTTCTCGTCAAAGGTGATCAGACCGACCGGATCCTGCTGGTGGATCATCAAGTAGCACATCGCCGCAGCCAGGCAGATCGAGTATTCGAACTTCGAGAGTTCCTGCCGATAGGTGTAGCCCATCGAGCGACTGAGGTCCATCACCAGGTAGCCGTTGATGTTGGTTTCGGCCTCGAACTTTTTGACGTAGTACTTGTCGGTCTTGGCATAGACCAGCCAGTCGATATCCTTCGGGTCGTCGCCGTGCGTATAGCGGCGATGCTCGCTGAACTCGACCGAAAAGCCGTGATACGGACTGGCATGCAGCCCTTGCAGAAACCCCTTCACAATGAACTGCGCGCGAAGATCAAGCCGCGCGATCTGACGAATCACTTCGGGCTTGAGATACTTTTCGACGCTTGACATGGGGGCTTAGGATTGGACAGAGGATGCGAACTGTGAAAATCCTAAGTTCCAAATCCTAAATCCTAAACAATGCTCAAATCTCAAATGACGGAATGTCCGAAAGACGGTCGCCAGCAGGGTTTCGGAAATTCGACATTTGATCATTGTTTAGGATTTAGATATTAGGATTTGGAATTTCTCTCTAGCTCGTGGCCGCTTGTTGCTTTTGCTGAAACTTCGGAATCTCCGGCGGGGCGATGTCGGCGATGATGCGGTCGATGATGTCTTCGTTGGTCATGCCCTCGGCCTGAGCCTGAAAGTTGGTGCTCACGCGGTGCCGCAGCACGGGGATGGCGATTTTGCGGACGTCGTCGATCGCCACCGAGAAGCGGCCTTCCATCGCGGCCAGCGCCTTGCCCCCTTGAATCAGAAACTGTCCGGCCCGCGGCCCCGCGCCCCAGTCGACCAGTTCCTTCACATACTTCGGCGCCGACTCGTCCTTGGGCCGCGTCGCCCGCACGATCCGGGCGACGTACTTCACAATGTATTCACTCACCGCCACGCTGCCGACCAGCTTCTGCAGGTTCAGAATCGCCTTGCCGCTGAGCACCTTGCGCACCTCGGGCCGCTCGTGCCGGGTGGTTGCCTTGAGAATCTCTTCCTCCTCGGCCAGGCTGGGATAGCCGACCTTGATATTGAACATGAAGCGGTCCAACTGCGCTTCCGGCAGCGGATAGGTCCCTTCCTGCTCGATCGGATTCTGCGTGGCGATCGTGAAGAACGGCTCCGGCAGGTCGTAGGTGGTCTGGCCGACCGTTACCTGCCGTTCCTGCATCGCTTGTAGCAGCGCCGCCTGCGTTTTCGGCGGCGTGCGGTTGATTTCGTCGGCCAGCAGGATGTTGGTGAAGATTGGCCCCTCGACAAAGCGGAAGCTGCGCCGGCCGTGCTCGTCTTCCTCCAGCACGTTGGTGCCGGTGATGTCCGACGGCATCAAGTCGGGCGTGAATTGGATGCGATGGAATCCGATGTCCAGAATCCGCGCCAGTGTGCTGACCATCAACGTCTTGGCCAGCCCCGGCACCCCTTCTAGCAGGCAATGCCCGCGGGTGAAGATGGCGGCGAAGATCTGCTCGATCACCTCATCCTGACCGATGATGATCTTTTGCAGTTCCTGCTGCATCACCTGCCGATGCTGCGCGAATTCCTGCAGGATGTCCCCAAGATTGCGTTGCTTGCCCAAGCGTGATACCTCTGTCTGTTGCGTGAGAATGAACACCTGATTTTACCCCTGACTCTGCCAATCAGCAATGCGCGGTCGATTTGCCGACGTCGGTGTCCACCCAGTTTGCCTAGAGTGAGAATACGGACTACTCAACTCGTTTAACCCGTAGCCGGCAGCAGACGCAGGCGAGCGTCGGGGCGTGTGGTCGGCAGGACCTCGGCTGCTGGCTATACCCGCAGGCGTTGCGGAGAGCTTCCTGGTGTAGCTTGCGGCTGGGTCTCTGATGTCCAATTTATCCCGACGCTCGCCTGCGCCTATCGGCTACGGGTTAAACGACCTCGCCGCAGGCGTTACGGGGATGCCGCGCCTGCTCGATGCAGCCTTGACGAAGCGCCGGATCGCATCGAATGCGGTACAATAAAGTGTTATCAACAACTCTGTACTTACTCAGGATCGCCATGCGTCGGACCCTTTCCCGTGTCGCCGTTTTGCTCCTCTTCGCATCAGCTTGCGCGATGTGCGCAGATCGTGCCCCCGCCGAGGTGACCGCCCAGCAGGTCAACGAAACGATCGATCGGGCGGTCGGCTTCCTCAAGCGGGCGCAGCTCCGCCGGGGCGATTGGGAGAGTTATCCCAACGAGCCGGGCGGGGCGACCGCGTTGTGTACCTTGGCGCTGCTCGAGGCGGGCGTGCCCAAGGACGATCCCGCGGTCGCCAAGGCGCTCGACTACCTGCGCACGCTCGAGCCGGAACGCGTCTACTCGCGGAGCCTGATCACCATGGCGCTCTGCCGAGCCGATCCGAGCCGCGATCGGGCGCTGATCGGCCGCAACGTCCGCTGGCTGCAAGAGGCCCAGGTCAAAAGCGGCGACATG
>JBGTJT010000223.1:0-7057 GCA_041744995.1 Pirellulales bacterium
GTTGTAGCCGCGGGTGTTGGAGATGGTGTGGCCGTAGAACAGGATGTCGAACGAAATTTTCTCCTCGTTGGGAACCAGCTCGATCACGGTATTTCCGGAGGTTCGCCCGGTTCCGACGATCCGCGTCCCCTGAAAATTGTCGGTAATGTTGGTCGTCCGAGCGATCGGCCGCTGCATGGCCGCCTTGAGCAGTCCTTCCGAGGCGTAGCCGTAGAAGTTGGGGTGCGAGTAGTAGCGGCGGACCGCCTCGACCAAGACCGGCGCCTGATCCATCCGCTCGAACCAGCCGACCCGGCCGGCGATTTGCTGAGCCGCTTCGCGATTCGGATTCGTCTCATATTCGCGCAGCGCCTCGGCCAGCACCTGAATCTGCTCCTCGAAGGCCTCGCGCACCTTCGGATTGGTCGCCACTTGCTGGGTGTCGATGTATCGACGCAGTGCGTTGCGCAACCGGGTGAATTGCGGCAATTCAAGTCCAGCCACGTCCGCCGTCAGTCGTCCGACGACCTGCTCGAGCTGGGCCATATCGGGCTGTTCGGCGGCCAATTCACGTTCGAGTGCTTCCCAGCCCAGGTACGTTCGCCAAGCGGCGCCATTGCGGCCCGGACCTACGAACCGCGCCAAGGAGGTCTTCGCCTGTTGCACTTGGCGGGCCGCGGCCTGCACGTCGGCCTCGGTTTTGGGACGGAACTGGTCCTGCTGCTTGGCGGCGAACTCTGCCAATTCCTCGCGGGTTGGCATCAGCAATTCCGCCTGCCATTTTTCCAAGGCCGCCCGCACGGCTTGAAACTGGGGCTGGTCGAGGCCGCCCGCGCCGCTACGGTACTGAGCGATCACGCCGGCAACCACTTCCGGATCGGCGGCGTCGCCTTGTTTGAGCTGCGCCTCCAACTCGGAGGTCCGCAGATACTTGTGCCACCGCTGACCATTGTCGCCGGCGCCGACGAAGTCCCGCAGTTTGCCCAGCGCTTGCCGCACGTCGTCGGGGGGCGCCGCGGCGGCCAGATTGGCCGCCAAGCTTAGGACCAATGTCATTATCAGAAAAGCGTTTATGCGTATGGGCATCCTGGTTGCTCCAAAGGTAGATGGGGGGGAGAGAAGCGTATCCTTCATTGATACCATGGATTACCGAGAGTGCCTAGACCAACTCCTCTCGCAGGCCGCTGGTGGGGGGGTACTTCGGCCGAGTCCGATCCGCCCGCGGCTCGCTTGGCATTGACGCTGAATGGATGGGTGACGGACTACGGTAGGATGGGACTGGGCTGCGCAAAATCGATGTATCCGGGAATCAATTTCTAGAGCGGTTTTGTTCCGTTGTTCCAGACGGGATTGAGAAGGATGAAAGCTTCGGTCAGGCGAGGCTCGTTTACGAGCCTTCTCCGCGAGAGCGGTAATAGCCGCGTGCTTTAGCACGGGGGTCGCGAACCGAACCGAGACGCGTTGCAGCCCCGTTTCACGGGGCTAGCGGATGTTTCGCTGCCTCGATAACCCGTGCTAAAGCACGGGTCTATTACCGCTTTCGCGGGAAAGGGTCGTGAACGACCCTGCCTCATGCAACTTGAAATAGCCGGAACAAAACCCAGGTAAAACCCGACACCCAGGATGTCACCATTTTGCGCAGCCCATCCTACTTTGCCACGACTCATTAATTCACGATCGACGGAGCACTAGCCCGTCACATGCCCATGCTCCGCAAACGCCGCGTGGGCATGGCACCTGAACATGGAGTTGCGGCAGATTGCTGGGAAAATGGCGGCTAACACTGTCGAGCCGGGTTGCGGTAGAGAATTTGTGCTAGCAACTCTGGCGAACCGGGCTCGCCGCTGCGGTCGTGATGCCAGCGACGATCCCGCGGCGTCCAGCAATCCTCCAGCGGCCAGGGATCGAACGGATCGTAGCCCACCAATTCCGCCAAGCGGGATGAATCCATCGCCACGTTGCCCGCCCGGGGCGGCACCCCGCCGGCGGCGAAGCGGGGACAGCCGTGCAGCAGTTGGGGATCGTAGCCTCCCACGCGATTGATAACTTGGGCAATCTGAAACAGCGTCAGCCGCCGCGGCCCGCCGCAGTGATACAGCCCGCTCGTTTCGCCGGCGAGCATCCGTCCCAACAGCGGATTGAGGCAATCGGTATAGGTCGGCGTGCGGACTTCGTCGTAGTAGAGAGTTGCGGGGCGATCGTTTTTGAACCGCGATTGAATCCAATCGATCGCCCCAGCGTGGCCGTTGAACGAAACGCCCATCGGCAGCGAGATCCGCAAAATGCAGGCGTCGGGGCGAACGGTGCGGACCATCGTCTCGCCGGCGACCATGGTCTTGCCGTATTCGGTGACCGGGTCAACGGCCGTGGTTTCCCGCAGTCCGCCGGCATCGACTTGCGATCCGGAGTAGACCAGATCGATCGATAGATGCACCAGCCGCGTGGCGCGGCCGTCGAGCACCAGCAATAAATTGCGAACCCCTTCGACATTGGTCCGCCAGGCCAGCGGCGGATCGAGTTCGCACGCTCGCAGCGCGCAGTTGCCGGCGCAGTTCAGCACGCTGCCGAACTGATGCTCGTCGAACAACCGCTGCAAACCGACGGCGTCCTCGGCGTTGCAGGAGACGATGTTGTCGCCCGTGAGCCGCCAATTGTCCTGTTGCCGAATCCCGACCACCTGTCCGGGATACTTTTGCGAGAAGTAGGCCAGCGCATTGTACCCGGCCACCCCGGCAACGCCGGTGATCAAAAGCGGCAGGGGTGGGTCGTGAGTTTCAATCAACGTCGACATTTCTTCGTTTAACCCGTAGCCGCAGGCGCAGGCGGCGTCGGGAAGAGTTTCGAAGCGGCAACAAGGCCGCAAGTTACACTAACCGCTTTTATATCACACGCAGTGGTGTCACCTGCGGTCCGGTTGTTACAACCACGCTTGTCTCGACGCTCGCCTGCGCCTGCGGCTACGGGTTAAACGATTTAGCCGCTCAGTTGTCAAAACGTGCGAGCCGACTCATAATGCCACGGAACAAGCCAGCCAGACAACACCGCATGCGAGGCGACGGTCATGCACAAGTATATCATCATGGGCCCGCTGGGATGCGGCAAAGGGACTCAGGCCAAGCGGCTGGAGGAGAAGTTCGATTTCGTCCACATTTCCGTGGGCGACATCTTCCGCTGGAACATCAAGAGCCACACCAAGTTGGCCGCCCGCATCCGCCGCAGCGTCTCGCAAGGGCAGTTGGTCCCCGACGAGATCGTTGAGCAGATCATCGATCGCCGGCTGGCCGAGCACGATTGGAACTACGGCTTCGTGATCGACGGCTTTCCCCGCAACCGCCCCCAAGCATTGTGGCTGCTGGAGAGCTACGACATCGACAAGGTGATCTACCTCGATGTGCCGGACGAGGCGGTGCTGCAACGGGTGTTGGCCCGCCGGCTGTGCGAGCGGTGCGGGCTGGACTACAACCTGATCTTCCACCGCCCCGTCGAGGAGGGCCGCTGCGTCTGCGGCGGCAACCTGCTGGCCCGCGAAGACGACAACGAGCAAGCGGTCTCGCAACGACTGTCGGAGTTCCACGCCAACACCAAGCCGCTGTTGGACATCTTTGACAAGAAGGGGCTGGTGGCACGGATCGATGCGTCGGATTCGCCGAACGAAGTGGAGCAGCGGTTGCATGAGCGGTTGGGGCTGGCGGTGTAATCGCCGACACCGGCATGAGTAATTGCTTCGGGCAGCCACCCCCTCTACGATTAGTGTACAATAGTTGCAGAAAGGACCGCCCTATGGCCATTGAGTTGAACCTGCCGCCGGAACTGGAAAGTGAGTTGAATGCGGAAGCGTCCCGACAGGGGTTGTCGCTGTCGGAGTATGTGACGCAGGCGCTATTAATGACGCGGACGCCAGGGGTCGCACCGCGCAGTGGAACTGAGCTCGTAACCTATTGGCGGGACGAAGGGCTCATCGGTATGCGGAGTGACATTGCGGACAGCCAGCAACATGCCAGTATCTTGCGACAGCAGGCGGAACGACGGGAGCGGCCTTAGTCGATGGAGTTGGTTGACACGGACATTCTGATCGACGTGCAACGAGGGCATCCACCAGCGTTGGCTTGGTTTGGGAGTTTGGCCGAGTTGCCTTCGGTCGTTGGCTTCGTAGTCATGGAGTTGATTCAAGACGCCCGCAACGCCCAAGAACTCCAACAAGCTTTGAAGCTGGTTGCTCCATTTTCGATCGTGTGGCCCACAGAAAATGACTGCCGCCGTGCATTGGCGGATTTCACGACTTATCGATTGTCGCACGGCGTAGGATTGCTCGATTCAATGATAGCGGCGTGTGCTGTCGGCAACTCGGCAACCCTGTACACATTCAACAACAAACACTATCAGGCAGTACCCAACTTGGTGACTGCCGAGCCATATACACGCTGATCCGTATCGCACAGTTGCGACATGGCGCACGCCCGACTCCGACACCTGGCGTTTGCGACAGCCCACGACTTCCAGACAGTCGCGGCGGGGTGGCAATGGCAGCTAGGCTTGCCTTGAACTTGTTGGGTGGCAGCGAGCGATAGCTCGCCAGCCAGTGTGCATTGCTGGTAGACTCTGTGCAGCAGACCGAACAAGCACCGCCGCACTGGCAGCCAAGCCGCTGCCAGAGGGCGCCACGAAGGAGCACAAAGGCGGGGCAAGGTTCGTCGGCATCACGCCGTCGCCGATGCGCATAGCCGCCACCGCCATCCCGCCCCGTTTCCTTTCTGGCAGGAGAATTCTGAATTGCGGGTTCAGCTTGAAAGCAGAAACGTAATTTTTTCGAGAATGTCGCGCGCCCGGTGAGGTTTTGCGCCGGTATAGCGAGTTACGCGGCAACAGCCCCCCTGGATGGGGCAAAATGTCGCGCGACAGTCGACGAATGTCGCGCCACGTCGCGCGGGGCAAAGCGCCTGGCCGCCGAAACGTTCCGCCGGAGGGGGTGTGGTCGTAAACCAGCTCGACCTGCCGACGATAGGTGAAGCACGCTTGCAGGCCAGGGTTATCGATAAAATCCATGACGGGACTCCTGCCATCGAAACGGAGCAACGGTGGTTCATGTATTGTTACATATGTACACTAGTTTGTCAACTCCTCTTTTAGACCAACGGCGCATGGCAACCGTTATGTCGACTCCCGTCGCTGTCCCGAAGTCGTCGGCTATCGCTTTTGGCCAACGGCCAAACTCACCGTAGCCAGGGGCAACGCCCCTGGAAGAGTCGCAAATTGAAGGTGACATTGGCTGAAGGCCAATCTCGCATTGCGGACGTGAGTGAACTTGGCCTTCAGCCAAGGGATTCGTTCGAGTCCGTCTACCTGCGGCGATGCCGCAGGCTACGGTGAAATTGGCCGTTGGCCAATTGGGGAACAATTCAAATAGCGCCACTTCAATAAGCCCATGCGACGGCATCTGCGGAGCCGAAACGCAATCCTTCCCAAACCGATTTTGGCGACGGTACACGTACTCGCTCGCCGATGCACTTGCTTGCGCCGCGTGCTGGTATTGGCCGACCGGCCGCGCGATAGCTCGCCAGCCAGTGTAGGTTACTGGTAGGATGGGACCATCCCGTCCGGACATACTCGTAGCGGAACTCGCGGAGAGTTCCGTAGCCACTGGAATTGATATGGATGCATCGGAATTCTGGCGAATTCCGCTACGGACGGACGGGACAATGGTCCCATCCTACGGTGGTCCGTCATCCATTCAGTGTTGCAAAGCACTAGCCGCTTCCGTTGCCGGCCAACAGTTGGCGGATCGCCGGTAGCAAGTTTTCCGGCACGGTGACGACCACTTGGCCGCCCTGCTCGCGTGCGGCTGCTTCATCTTCGGCAAGTTGCTCGTCTTCAGACAGGTTGTCGTAATGTGCCAGGACACGCTTAACGCGTTCCGCATCCCAGCCCGCTGGAAATTCTTGTTCGCTCATTTTCATTTCCTTCTCTGGCGCCGCCGGCGTCGATATGCTTGGAGCGGCTTGCGTTTGCGAGGCGGCGTCATCACTCACCCCGCAAACGGCAAACTCGCCACCTCCACCGCCCCGATCCCTTCCGCCTCAAATGTACTCCCCGGCGTCTCGCGCCCGCGGCGTACATAGCCCAGCGCGATCGGCTGCTGCAGTGCCGGCGACCAGCAGCTTGACGTTATCCGGGCTGCTTCCTTGCCGTCGACGTTGAGTGCCGTGCCGGCCGGCGGGGGTGAGTCGCCGGCGAACTTCAGGCCGCGGAGAATCTTGTTCACATGGCCCAAGGCATCCAGTCGGGCGACTGTTTCCTGGCCGAGATAACAGCCCTTGATGAAGCTGATCGCCGTGTCGTTGCGGTCGACTTCTTGCGGCAGGTTGGCGTCGGTGACGTCGACGCCCGGCTCCGGCCAGCCGCTTTCGATCCGCAGTGCGTTCCAGGCGTCGCAGTCGGCGGCAACTGCGCTGTGTTGCTGGAGTTGTTCCGCCAGCGGGATGCGATCCTCCATCGCCAGTTCTGCCAGCCACGCCGTCGGCGTCCAGGGCACACGACGCAAGGTGACGGGCCGCCCGTGGAGCTGGCCGCGGAGATGTTGATACGCTTGCTGTGGCGGCTCGGCCGTGAATTGTTCGCCCAGCCAGTCGGCGGCCTGCTGACCGGCGATGAGAAACTCCGCCACGCGGCCGGCGTCGTCGATCAGTTCCACATCGTCGGCGAGCAGGTACTTGTCCAGGTGGGCCGCCAACACGCGGTTGCCATCGCCGTCGGTTTCGAGCGTCAGACGATCCTCCTCGCAGTAGACGCCGCAAAAGGCGAGCACCTTGCCCTGCACGCTGGTGATGAACGCCTCGCAGCCGTCGCCGGCCGCCAGCTGGCGGACGTCGTTGGTGCAGAAGCTGTGCAAAAACTCCCCGCCGCCGGGGCCGGCGATCCGCAACACGCTGCGCGGCGTAAGATCAACAAAACCGACGCCGTCGCGCAATGCTTGATAGGCGGCGAGCTGCGATGTGGATAGCGGCATGGAACAAACTCCAATGGTTTCAGTAGTTGCATTTTTGGTAACACTTCAGCCGTCTGTAGCAAACTATCAAGAATT
>JBGTJT010000224.1:0-6519 GCA_041744995.1 Pirellulales bacterium
AGAAAATCATACGGCTTTCGCACCTACGAAGCCATTGAAACCGCCTTGTACCACAACCTCGGAGTCCTCCCAGAACCAGTATTTACCCACAGATTCTGGTGAGGAGGCTTTTTTTTAGGACAGTCGCCGTGAATGACCGTGAACGTTGGATTATCTACCCGTTGTTGTTTTTGGCCCTGGGGTCGGCGGTGGTCGACAAGTTGATGCCGCGGGATGCAACGTTCGCCACGTTGGAGTGCGAAGCGCTGGTGATAAGCAACGATCCGCTACAACGGCGACGCCTCGAGATCGACCCGCAAGGCATCACGGCACTGGCGGAAAACGGCTCACAGGAGTCGATCGGATTTCGCCTCGGCGCCAACGGCCAGCTTGTGGCGGCACAAGTCGTGGCGACCCAAGGCGTGGTTGCCCCGCAAGTCACCTCTCAGGTGTGGCACGTTGTCGACAGCCAGGGAAGGCGGCTGCAATCGCTGCAAGGCAAAGCGCCGCAGCCAGTCGCCCCCACGCCGCAGCCAGCCGCCCCCGCGGAACAACCGCGGTTACCTGAACCCTGAACTCTGAAACCTGAAATCAGAAATCTGAAATCAGATATCCTGCTTGCTTTCCGCCGCGTCTGGAAAGGTCCACGGTCCCCATCGCTTCTCGCGGTATTCGATCAAGCCGTGCGCCGCATGGTACAGCGTGCCGCATTCCAGCGGCAGGTTGCGAGTTTGATCGAACAGGTCGCACAGCCGCAGCGCCGCCTTTTCCACCCAGGCTTCGCCGAGCTGCTCCTTGGTGAGCGTCAAGGCGAGGAACTCCAAGGTGTGGCCGGTGGTATTGATTTGCAGGCTCAATTCCGAGGAGCGGGCCGGACGCGAGAAGTAGTTGGTCGAGAACGAACCGTCGGGATTCTGAAACTGCCGCGCGGTGCGGACGGCGTCGTTGATCTTCTTTTCCGCCGCCAGCCAGCCGCCGGTCACTTCCGCTTGCGGATCGTCGAGGCTGGTCCGATAACGCTGCAGAGCCATCGTCATGCCGATCAACCGGTGCGAGCCGCCGCAGGCGCTGTTGTTGATATCCTGCTCGGCTTCCATCTGGATGATCTTCTCGATGTTCCACAGTTGGCCGTCGGAAGCGTACCACTGGTAGTCCAGCGGCAGATACTTGGTGAATGAGATCAATGTCCAGCTACATTCCTTGCCTTCGTGGACGTCCCACATCGCCTGACGGATCACATCGCCCAACTCGTACTCCTGGCCCTCCAGAATCATCTTCGTATCGCTGGGCAACTCGCTTTGAGACAAGATCGCCAGCCATTGATCGGGATGTCCTTGGCCGGTCTTCGTGCCCGGCTCCATCACCAGGACCATGCCCTGCCGGCCGCCGGCGGCGGTGGAGTCGCCGAGCAGCTTGAGATCGACGTCGGGCGTGCCGGGTCTGGCGACCCAGCCGGTCATCGGCTTGCCGTCGAGCACCCACTGCACGGCGCCAACCGGCTCGCCATCGTTGAGCACCAGGTACTTCGTACCATAGGTCAGCACGCCGTGCAGGATCTGCCAGGCGGCGTTGTCCCGCAAGTTGAGCGTGCGATTCAGATAGGTGTAGGTCAGGGCGTTGTCGATCCGCGCGCGGAGTTCCTCTTCGTTGTCCACGCCGACCCGGCTGGCGGCATCCGCCCCGTCGGCCGTCGTGGAATGATCACCGCGGAACGAATCCTCGACAACCGGCCGACAGCCGGCAGCCGTCAGCAGCGGTAGAACCAATAGAATCGGCACAAGCTTCAGCAGACTGGTCATGGCGGGGAGCACTCCATAAATGGGCGTTCCGCGGGGAACGCAAGGCGGGCGGCAAGCCACAGAAAAACTTGCCTTATACGAAAATAGCACACGATCGGCCGGTAAGCTAGGAAAGATGGCTACTTCGTGCCAAAACCGGGCGAATTTCAGGGGTCAGGGGTCAGGGATCAGGGATCAGGTTTGAACACCAGCCCTTCCAGCATGCCACATGCCACATGCAACTTGCAACATGCAACTTGCTCCTGTTACGCTATCTCGCTGACCACGGCACGCAGGCATCGGCGCAGGAGTGACCACGCATGGCCGCCCATGGAATTCAATATCTGGTATTCGATTGCGAGAGCGTGGCCGACGGGCAGCTTGTTTCCGAGATCCGCTACCCCGGCGAGTCGCTCTCGGCGGTCGAGGCGACCGCCCGCTATCGGGCCGAGTTGCTCGCCAAGTACGACAGCGATTTCGTTCCATATACCTTTCAGGTGCCGATCTCGGTGGCGATCGGCAAAGTGGCGGCCGACTTTCGGCTGATCGAGATCGTCGTGCTCGACGAGCCGCAGTTCCGCCCGCACGTGATCACCGAGAACTTCTGGCGCGGCTGGAGCAGCTATCGCCAGCCGACGCTGGTCAGCTTCAACGGCCGCACGTTCGACCTGCCGCTGCTGGAGCTGGCGGCGTTTCGCTACGGGCTGGACTTAAGCGACTGGTTCCGCCTGCAAGCCCGCAGCTTCGAGCAGCCCCGCAACCGCTTCAATCTCCAGTCGCACATCGACCTGCAGGAGTTGCTGACCAATTTCGGCGCCACGCGGTTCAACGGCGGCTTGAACCTGGCGGCCAGCCTGCTGGGCAAGCCGGGCAAGATGGACGTGCAAGGGCACATGGTCCAAGACATGTTCGAGGCGGGTCAACTGGCCGAGATCAACAACTACTGCCGCTGCGACGTGCTCGATACCTACTTCGTGTTTCTCCGCTCGCGGGTGCTGCTGGGCGAGTTGAAACTCGCCGAAGAGCAAAAGCTGATCGAGGAAGTAAAAACCTGGCTCACCCAAGCCGCCGAACAACAACCGGCCTACGCCAGCTACCTGGCGCAATGGGGCGATTGGGAGAATCCTTGGGAGGAGTAGAGGCCGGGTGCGCGAAGTCGGCAAGGCATGTGCAGACACTGCACCGCAAAATGATGGGCAGCGATCGCGCCGGCATCGTACATTTTGTTGCGGACTCCGACACCTACCTACCGAGATATCTCAAGCGCAGCCGCCAAGCACAGGTTGACTTCTTTGAGAGCAACATCAGACAATGCACCAATTCGGCGCAGCACCTTGACCTTCTCCACGGTGACGATGTTCACACAGTTGACGACCGAATCCTGTTTCAACCCGGACAATTCACCTTCCGGTGACGAAAGCTTGACCAGCATTTGAGTCGGCTCCAAGGCCCGACGAGTCACGCTGGTGATCTGGACCACAATCGTATTTGTGAGACGCCGGTTGTCGCGATCGTTCTGGACCACAAGGACTGGGCGCACTTTACTTCCGCCGCGGGTATGCGGATAGTCCAACAACACAACGTCCCCGCGTTGCACGTTCATAAGCCACTTCGGGGATCGAGATCGTCATAGACGTCCATCGCCGGATCGTCCCAGCCGGCTTCGCCGAAGATCTTCATCACGTGAGGCGTCAGCTCGCGAACAAAACTGTCGTCTTCACTCGCCTCAAATACCCCCTTGGCCCGGTCGTAGACTTGTTCGGGAACCAGGACGTAAGTGGTATGCGTGTTTGGATCGACAACTCGCGGCGGGCGATCCGCATCGGCGGCGACGGCTTTCCATTGTTCCGGGGTCAGTTCGATCATGGTTTGCTCCTCGTTGACAATTATCGTGCGCGGCGGCGGGAAACTCAATTTTGGCGATTACGTGAACTGCGATTCATCTGTTGGCTTCGACAGCAGCAAACACGCAATCTCTACGACCACCAATTTACCGGGAACTTAACGGCAAGCCACGTGACTAGCCTATTCAGTTCCGCCGAACTTAACACCAATCTCCTTGAGAATCGCAATGAGTTCGGAAACCTTGCCTTTCCATTCTGCCAGGGTGTACTCAGGGTATTTAGAAGAATAGTCCTCTGGAATACTTAATCCAAGTCGAGATTGTGCGCTTTCTTTCAGATAGGAACATACTTCGGTCGCCAAGTCAGTTCCGTGCATCCAACCAAAATTCAAGACTAGCCGGCCAGTGGATTTCACAGAAACTAATGATCCCGTGAGTACATCAGGCAATTTAATCTGAAACGAACCAATCTTTGCTCCGGTCCCAAACGTAACTCTGAATGATGAACTCGAGCAGCAATAACTAAATACGTCACGAATTGTCTTCAGCATTCATCGCGGCAACCGCAATGTGAAGCGCATCTACTTCCGCCTTGGCAGGAAGCGGAACGTCCGCCATGAGCGTCTTGGCAAGTTGCTTGGCGTCTTCGTCAACCTCAAGGATCGCAATGTTGTTCAGATAGGCTAGACGTTCGTTCGCCGCTATCGAATCGCCTGCAGAACATTCCGAAACAACCGCTTGAGAAACGAACAAGTCAAATGACGAGCGGTGATTCGTCCACCAGTCCAGCGTCAACTGCTGGTTGCCAGCCGTGATAACTTCGGTGCTAGGCCGTGACGCCAGGTAGCCGATAATCGAAGTTTCGAGATAGACCGATTGCACGCGCACCCCTCCCTTCCCGCTAAGCGGGAAGTTTCGATATGCCGAGCGCTCTCGCGACGACGCGACTACGACCACTTCGGCGAGCCGGCGCTCGACGCGCTCACTGCGTGGATGTACTGCTTCCAGCTTTCCAGCTGCTCCGGCGAGAGGCTGTTTTCGCGGGTTAGTTCGTGTTGCAGTTGCTTGTCGGTCCCTTCCACGTTGACGTTGATCGACAGCCGGCCGTCTTCCAGGTAGCGGAACATCACGTTGATCGGCGTCTTCGGCGGTAGGTCGGCCGGCAGGTCGCGGACCACGCATTTGCCGATCTCGGAACAATCTTCCGGCGAGGCGCTTTCCCCTTCCACGATCTGCACCAGGATCGACTTCTGGCCCTTCTTCTGCGTCTTGAAGGTCCGCTTGGCCGTGACAGGCAGCGGGGTGTTGCGGGGGATGATGATCGCGTTCCGCTTGCGGTTGGTCTTAGCGTCGGTCGCCACCACGCCCAGGCTGTGCGAGTTGACGTTGCGAACCGAAAAAGTCGTCGGCTCACCCTCGGCCAGATTTAGCAACTGCTTGGCCCGCAGGGCCGCGCCGTGGGCGACTGCTTCGTCGGCCGACACGCCGCGGTCCGGCTCCTTGCCCGTCAAGTTGCGGAGCATCTCGGCCACCTGCGGCATTCTCGTTGAACCGCCGACCATCAGTACCAGGTCGATCTCGTTCCAGCTCAGCCCGGCCGCTTGCAGGGTCTGCCGTGTGGTGAACTCGGTGCGGTCGAGCAGGTCGCGGGTGATCTCCTCGAACTGTTCGCGGGTGATCTCGATCCGCACCGCGTGTCCCTTATAGTCGCAGGAGACGCTGGCCTTGTTGCGGGCCGAGAGGGTTCGCTTGGCGTCTTCGCACTCCCGCCACAGGCGGCCGTGCGTGCAGCTATCCTCGCGGGGATCGACGCCGTGCTTGCGGATGAACTCCTCGGCCACGTAGTCCAGCAGGCGGTCGTCCCAGTCCTGCCCGCCGAGAATCACGTCGCCGTCGGTGGCCAGGGCGTTGAACTCGGTCCCGTTGATCTCCATTACAGTCACGTCGAAGGTGCCGCCGCCCAGGTCGTACACCAGGATCGTCTTCTTTTCCTTCGCGCCGCCGTCCGGATCGAGGATGCCTTTCTGATACCCAAAGGCCACCGCCGCGGCGGTCGGCTCGTTGATGATGTCGAGCACTTCCAGACCCGCCATGTAGCCGGCGTCCTGCGTCGACTTGCGGCGGACTTCGTCGAAGTAGGCCGGCACGGTAATCACCACCTTGGTGAACTCGCCGATCTGGCGCATGGCGTCGTGCCGCAGCTTGTGCAGAATCCAGGCTTGGATCGCCTCGGGCGGATACTGCCGGCCAACGAGCACCTTGTGGAACGCCCGGTGTCCCAGGTCGCGTTTGGCACACTGGGCGACCGAATCGGCCTCGGTCGATAGCGCCTTGAGCGCTTCCTTGCCGACGACCACATGGTCTCCCTCGAACAGCACCGCGCTGGGCGTAACAAGATCTCCCTCGGCATTGACCAACGTGACCGGCCGGCCCGTCTCGTCGATCAGGGCCACGGCCGAGTAAGTGGTGCCGAGGTCGATGCCAACTGCTTTATGTTTATCTGCCATAATCGCCTGTGTGTGCTATGTTGAATCGATTGTCGAATGTGGGCGTGCGCGTTCCAGGTAGATGATCTGTGTCGTCATTCCCTATCCAGTGTTCTTTAATCGTGGAACAAATGCAAGAAGTCGGCCTGCGGTGAGAGCCAGCATAGGATAATGTAGCCGAGAATCAGCCCCAGGCCAGACGCCACGACGTGACCGACCAGGTTGGAGATCATCCGGCGGCGGCTCGCTTGCTTGCGTAATTCCTGCTGTTCTCGATAGGCGTCGCCGACCGAGCCGCCTTGCTCGCCGGTCGCCACGCCCCCGAAGGCGTGTTGCTCGTCGGGGGTCGCCTCAAGCGACGTTTCCGCTTCCAGTGGCGCAATGTCGGGCAATTGCTCGGCGGCGGCGGTCCACCGCAGCCAGCCGTCGGCCG
>JBGTJT010000225.1:0-11135 GCA_041744995.1 Pirellulales bacterium
GGCACGGCGCTGTGCGGCGTCGGCAGCGAAGCGGGGGGGTGCGGGTCGGGATAGACCCACAGGTCGATTTCCGCAGGATCCATTTCGGGACTCTGCCCTCGGACCTGCGGTCCGCGGCGGTTGTCGGCGTTGAGCGTGTCGAGGTCGCGCTTTTTGAACGAGATTTTCGGGGCGGGGCCCGCGGTCGGATCGCGATTGAACAGATTGCTGGCCATGATCCGCCGCTCGCTGGCGCGAACCTCGCGAATATCGACGATCTGTCCCGGCTGCAGGCTGATGCGGTTTAATACCGTTGTATGACTGGTATGCGCCGAATCGCCGACGATGTTGACCAGAATCCGGCCGACGCGGTACCGCTCGCCTTCGCCAATCTCGTAGACCAGGTCCATCACGCCTGGTTCCAGGTAGCGAGGCGACGCCTGGATATCGGCGTAGATATAGCCCTCCGCGCCGTAAGCTTCCACCAAGGAGTTGACGTCTTTGTCCATTTTCGACTGGTCGTAATATTCGTCGGTCGCCAACTCCAGCAATGGAGCGAGTTGTTCGGTGCGATAAATGCGGTTGCCTGAAAACGAGATGTCGCGAATCTTGTAACGCGGACCCTCGTGAATGACGAACGTGATATTGAGCCAGTCGCCGTCGTCGTCGAATTGCAGTTCGCGGCCGATCTTGGCGTCGAAAAAGCCGAGACTACGATAGTAGGCCGTCAGTCGGTCGAGGTCTTCGTCGATCGTTTTCGTGTCGACAAATCCCTTGAATCCGCGAAAGATGTGCTTGCCAATCGGGGGTTTGGATTGAATCTGCGTCTTCAGTCGCGCATTCGATGCGATGCTGTTGCCCACGAAGTCGACCGACCATACTTTCTGAGAAGGCCCCTCCTCGATCAGGAACACCACGCCGGCGTCGGTGCGCTCCAGTCCCTCGTGGATTTCGATGCGCGCCTTGTTAAAGCCCTTGCTGCGATAATGGGCTTCCAGTTCCTCCTTGGCGCGGCGCACCCGGGAGGTGTCGGCCGGGTCACCGACGGCGATGCCGACTTTCTTTCGCAGCGAGCCGTCGTTCAACTTGGCATTGCCGACAAACCGTACGTAACGCACCTTGGGATACTCGACCACCTCGAAGAACACAATCACCGTATTGGGTGCGGGGCCGGGCGAGGTCTTCACGTTGACGTCGAAAAAGCGGCCGGAGGTCAACAGAGTGCGGACGTCGCGTTCCACCGCCTGCTGGTCGAACGTGCGGCCGGCGACGATCGATATCTGATCGCGAATCTCAGTGGCCGAGTAGATGCGATTGCCGACGAAGCGAATCTCCGCGATTTGCGGGCGAGTCTCAGGGGCCAACTGAGCCACGGCCACCGTGGCAAGCAGTGAGGGCGAAACCGCCACGGCGAGCCGCAGCACGGCAATCGCCACCCCGGTTCGCAGCAGGCCGCCCGCCGATGGCTCTGTATGTCGTCCCGAAAAGCCCATGAAGACTCGTTCCGTAAATCAAAGTCGGCAATGTTCACTCGTCTTCCAGCCGCACGGGGCGAATCGCCGCCCCGCCGCGTCGGAACCGTACCGGACGGTTGGTTGCCCGCCGTAGGCTGGTATCTCGCGGTCGGGTAGAAATACAGAAACGAGCGGCGACCGACAAGTCGAGTTGGATCAGTTTCTGCTGATTTTTTCGGAAAGCGAGCTAGCTTGATCCGTGCAGCCGGATGGCTGGCAAATCTGAGTAATCTGGGTCGATATTCAGAAATCGTCGGAAGCGTATTGCTCAAACTCGTCGTATTGCCGCTGCTCGGCGTTTTTGAAGCGAGTAAACTGTTGGAACCAATGCAGTTTCGCCTCGCCGGTCGGGCCGCTTCGCTGTTTGGCGATGATGATGTCCGCCTGGCCGAGAATGCCATTAGGATCGCCTTCGGCCCGGATCGCCTCGCGTTCCGCCTGGCTGAGATAGTATTCTTCCCGGTGGACCATCACGACCACGTCGGCGTCTTGCTCGATAGCGCCCGATTCGCGCAAGTGACTCAGCTTGGGGCGGTTGTCCTTGGTCATTTCCGCCTGGCGATTGAGCTGGGCGAGGCAAATGATCGGCACCTTCAACTCGCGGGCGACCACCTTCAGCCTGCGAGCCATCTTCGCCACCTGCTCCTGGCGGGGATCGCGGGGGTCGTCTGGTTGCAGCAACTGCAGGTAATCGACCACGATCAAGCCCAGGCCGACTTGCCGTTTGATCCGCCGCGCGGCGGCGGCGATCTCGGTGACGGTGCGGGTTGGGCTGTCGTCGATGTACAACGGCGCGCGGCTGAGGTCGGAGGAGACTTCGATCAGCTTCTGCCGATCGTCCTTAGAAAGAAAGCCGCTACGGAACTTCTCGCCGGCGATCTCTCCCCGCGAGCAAAGCACTCGCTGGACCAGTTCCAAATGCGACATTTCCAGGCTGACGAACAAAGTGACGTTGCTCCCCTCGGCCGCATCCTTGCGGGTGGCGATGTTTTCCGCGATATTGAGGGCGAAGGCCGTCTTGCCCATCGCCGGCCGGGCGGCGACGATCATCAGTTCCGAGGGGTGCAACCCGCCGGTCAGGTGATCGAGATCGGCGAATCCGGTCGACAGCCCGGTAGAGCCTCCCTTCTCCATGCGAGCGTCGATCTGCTTGAACGCCTCCATCAGCACGTCGTCGATCTTCTTGACGTTCGAGTTGGTCCGCTTGTCGTGGAT
The DNA here is from genome assembly GCA_041744995.1 of Pirellulales bacterium. Classification (GTDB taxonomy): domain Bacteria; phylum Planctomycetota; class Planctomycetia; order Pirellulales; family UBA7805; genus JBBDLY01. Next base: position 2,709 of record JBGTJT010000225.1, read on the forward strand.
GCTGAAGATTCGCTCTTCGGCCTTGTTGAGCATCTCGCGGGCGGAAAGCTCCGGATCGTAGGCGTCGCGGACGATCTCGGTGCCGGAGAGAATCAGCGAGCGGAGCGTCGCCCGGTCGCGGAGGATTTCGGCATAGTAAACGGCGTTGGCCGCGGTGGGCACGCTCTGGGCGACCTCGGCCAGATAAGCTGCGCCGCCGATGACGTCGTATTGTTCCACCTTCTTGAGTTGCTCGGCGACGAGCATCGGATCGATCCGCTTGCCGCCATCGTAGATGTGCAGAATCTGCTCGTAGATTTTGCGGTTGGCGTCGTCGTGAAAGTCGTCGGCGCGAAGCAGCGGCGCCACGTCGTCGAGCACCGAGGGCAACAACAGAATGCTGCCGAGCACCGCCTTCTCGGCTTCCTCGCTCCAGGGGAGCTTGCGCTCCGCGACGTCGCTTCCTCCGCGATCGACCCGGCGTTGATTGAACGATCCGCGACGTTCCTCTCGTGATCCAACCGACATGACCAACCCTCCTTGAAAGTATGCGTGCGCCGTCAGACGTCATGCATCGATGGATGTCGCACACGCGTGCGACCAACCGCGACGGCAGCCGTCGCGAGGAGAGAGTCTACCTGTTCGCCCGACCGCTTCGCAAGCACTTTTCCTGCGAATCACGCAACCGCCCTACAGAACGACCACCGTCGACGCGCACGAACGATTCGACCACGTGCGACTGACTACTTTTCCACGGTCTTGGGCGCCGGTACGTCGTCCGAGGCGGTCGGCACGACCCACACCTTGAGGTCGGCTTCGATCTCTTGACCGAGGTGGATCTTGACCGTGTAGAGGCCCAGTTCCTTGAGCGGGCCTTGCAGTCGCACCTGATCGTCGGTGATGGTGAAATCGTTCTTCTTCATCGCCATCACGATATCGTGAGCGCCGACCGATCCGTAGAGATGGCCTTCGTCGTTGGCGTTGGCCTCGATGGTGATGCTCTGCTTGGTGAGGTTTTCGGCCAGCGTGCGCAGATCCTTCAGCCGCGATTCCTCGATCTGCCGGAGCGTCGCCTTGTGCTTTTCGACCATCCGTTTATGGTGGTCGGTCGCCAGAGTCGCCAGTCCTTGCGGAATGAGGTAATTGTGGGCGAAGCCCGCCTTCACCTCGACCACCTCGCCTTGCTTACCGAGATGGTCGACGTTTTGAATCAACAACAGTTCAATGCCGCCGTGCCGGCCGCGCGGCATTCGCTTGAACTTGACTTTGCGCTTCTTGGCTACTGGCATGACGTCTGCTTTCTAAACTTTTACCTGGCGATGAAAAAATGGGGCGCTGTGCAGCGGTTCCGCACCGCATGCGCCGGGACGGTCCCTAGAACGGAATGTCGTCCTCGCTGGGCGAGTAGGAATCTTCTTGAGGTGATGGGCCGCTCGGCTGATACTGGTTGTCCGCGCCGCCGCCCTGTTGATTGCCCGCGGGACTGCCGCCACGGCTGGCACCGCGACTAGCGCCGCGATTGCCTCCACCTTCCCCGCCGCCACGGCCGCCGAGCATCTGCATTCGATCGCCAACGACGCGGAGCTTGGAGAATTTCTGCCCGTCCTTCTCCCAACTGTCGTACTTGAGGCGACCTTCGATTAGAACGGACGACCCCTTGCTAAGATATTCGCTAACGACTTCGGCCGTGCGGCCCCAAAGTGTGACGTCCACAAACGTCGTTTCCTCGACCCACTCATTGTTTTTCTTGTAGCGGTCGTTGATCGCCATGCCGATCTCCGTCACAGCGGTGCCGCTGGGGATGTACCGCAATTCGGGATCCCGGGTGAGATTGCCGACGAGTACCACGCGGTTGTAACTAGCCATGAGGGTCGCACTCCTTGTCGCTCGGTTAACGCCTGCTTTGCGAAGGCCGAAGTAGTGTCAAAACGTTCATTACCACGATAGCGGTTCGGCCGTTGCCTGGCAAGTCGCTGGCGGAGTTTCTCGCAGACGGCCTCGGAGGGCCGTCTTTATCTCACACGACGACCTCGGATGGCCGTCGTACACTAAGTGGCGGCGACTTCTTCCGGCTGTTGCTCTTCCTCGGGCTGCTCGATAGTCTCTCCCTTGGCGTGGGCGACCAGCGCGTCGACGATTCGCGGATCAACTCGCAAAACCAAGTGGCGCAAGACGTTATCGTTGCGGCCGACGGTTTGGTTCAGTTCTGGAATCTTAGTGCTTTCCAGCCGAAAGTAGGTCAACCAATAGGTGCCCTTACGCTGGTTGTTGATCGGATACGCCAGGCGGCGTTCTTCCCACAACCGGCTCACGAGCACCTCGCCGCCGAGACTCTCGATCAGCGAGTCGATCTGCCCCGAGACGCCGTTGGGGTCTTTTCCATAACGGTTGGAATCGAAAATGAACGTGCCGTCGTAAACTTGCTGAGACAAAACAAAACTCCTGAAGTTGATATACGCCTTGCGTTTGGGTTCGTTTCGCGGCACTCGACGCGAATTGCTAATTATATCGATTCATGCAGCGGGCGACGCCGTCTCGCATCCACACCGCGACGGCGTCGGCCGCCTCGACGACGGCCACGTCCATCTCGGACCGCTCTTGCTTGGTAAACTTACCGAGCACGTAATCTCTTCCCTGCCAGGCCGGCGGCGGCGATCCGATGCCGATCCGCAATCGCGGGACGTCGTCTCCCAGCAGGCGAATCACATCGGCCAGCCCGTTCTGTCCGCCCGCGGTACCGCTCGAGCGAACTCGCAGCTTGCCCGTCGGCAGGTTCATGTCGTCGCAAATAATCAAAATGTCTTCGTTGTCGATTTTGTAAAAGTCGCGAGCCGCCAGGACGCTCTTGCCGCTGCGATTCATATACGTCGTCGGCGCCAGCAACAGCACCCGCACCCCCTCGGCCAAATACTCGACTACATCCCCCTGAAACGCCGTCTTTGGCGCGACACCGACGGCGTGCCGTCGAGCCAGTTCGCCAAGAACCTCATAACCAACGTTGTGCCTGGTGTTCTGGTACTTCAATCCCGGGTTGCCAAGGCCCACTACAAGTTTCCGCTGCTGTTCCATAATTCCAGCAAAGCAACAATTCCAGCAAAGCAACAGCCAATATCCAGGGCTTTAAGAGTCGCAATAAATTGATTGTGTTCAACAATAAATGGAATGTGATCAGGATTTTGAACAGGAGGGAACTGAGAAAACGAAGGAAAGAATTCTCGGTTGTCTCCTATTCCCTCAGTTCGCTCCAACAAAGTGATCGTGGTTATGTGCGAGACTTGATGGCGGGATAGCGTGTTTTATGTATTTTGACTTGGGTTGGCTCGTCGTATCAACGCCTGACAGTACGAGACCGTGCATTTATTTTGTAATTTCAATCGACTCTTCAGGCAACAGAGCGGATCAGAGCCAACAGAGCACGCATTTCTCCGTTTTCTTCGTTTCCTCCTGTTCCATCTGCCTAGCAGTCCCTTAATGCTCTAGGCTGGCGATACCGGGGACTTGACCGATGCTAGTCCTCGTCCGAGGCGCCTTCGCCCTCCTCCGAATCTTCCTTGCGACCGACCAATTCCGGCTCGGCGGAGGTCGGCTCCCCTTCCTCTTCTTCCAACTCTTCCGGCGGCAATACGCACTGCACCACCACCAACTCGTGCGGCTGCTGTTCGCCCGGTACGATGACGATAGCCCCCTCGGGCAGCTCAAGTTGATCGGCCGTGATCGTTTCGTCCAGCTTCAGTTCGTTGATATTGATTTCGATATGCTCGGGAATCTGGTTGGCTCTGCAGGAGATGGTGATCTCGTGCGCCAAAATCTCCACGATTCCCCCATCCCCGGCGCCCGGGGCGATGCCGCGCGTGGTGACCGGCACCTCGACTTCGATCTGTTCGTCGGCCGACACGCGGACCAGGTCGACATGCAACACGTCGTGCCCGAAGGCGTCCCATTGGATGGTGCTGATCAAGGCACTGTCCTTGACGTCGCCGGTCAACTCAACCAGCTTGGCGCCGTGCCGCAACAGCCCGTCCATGGCCCGCGTGGAGATCGACAGGCTAACCGAGTCCTTGCCGTGGCCGTACAGAATCGCGGGCAAGAACCCTTGATCGCGCTGCCGCCGGGCGTTCTTCGTCCCCCGGGTGTCGCGATTCTTTACTTCCAGCGTGTCTGCCATCGTCGAAAATCCTTGTCCAGCCAGTTTCAATGTCTATTGGAAGCCGCCATGATCGGACACCGATCACCCAGCCGATTCAGTCCGCAGCGTCGCCTTGGCAATTCCCGACCGGGCATGCCGTCGCAATCGAGGGAGCAAATAATAACCCACTCCCGAATCCAGCTATTGTGCCGGAAAACGGGCGAATTGCAAGCCCACGGAAGGAGAAAAAAGGAGGATGGCCCGCCGCAGCCGTCCTTGCGGAGTACGTCAATTCCGCAAACTAATCAAACAACCGGCTGACCGACTCATTGCGATGGATCCGCTTAATGGCCTCGCCAAACAGCGGCGCCACGCTCAGAACCTGGATATTGGGAAGCTTTTGCTCGTCTCGCAACGGGATGGTGTCGGTCAGGACGATGCTTTCGATCGGCGCCTCGCGCAGATTTTCGATCGCTCGGCCCGACAGCACGCCGTGCGTGGCGGCCACATGCACCTCCTTGGCGCCTGCCTCCATCACCACCCGGGCCGCACCGCAGATCGATCCGGCCGTGCTGATCATATCGTCGAACAGCAAGCAGATTTTCCCCTCGACTGGCCCGCCGATGATGTTTTCCTGCCGGGTCGCATCGGCGCTGCTGCGCCGTTTATCCACAATCGCCAGCTTGCCGCCAACTCGCTTTTGGTGCCCCAGGGCGCGCTTAATGCTCCCTTCGTCGGGGCTAACCACCGCGATCTGATCGGCGGCGAAGCCCTTGGCCAGAAAGTGCTGGTTGAGAACCGGCGCGGAATAGAGATGGTCGACCGGCACGTCAAAAAAGCCCTGGATTTGCGCGGCGTGCAGATCCATCGCTACCACCCGGTCCGCCCCGGCGCGGGTGATCAGGTTGGCCACCAGCTTGGCCGTGATCGGCACGCGGCCTTCGTCCTTACGGTCCTGTCTGGCGTAGCCATAGTAGGGAATGACGGCGGTGATGCGATCGGCGCTGGCTCGTTTGCAGCACTCGATCATGATCAACAGTTCCACCAGGTTCTCATTCACCGGCGGACAGGTCGGTTGCACCAAAAACACATTCCGGCCGCGGATATCCTCCTCGATCTTGCAGGAGATCTCGCCGTCGGGGAAGTTGCCGGTCGTCACCCGGCCCAGCGGCAGGCCCAGATACTCGCAGATTTTTTCGGCCAAGCGGGGATTGGCGCGTCCGCTGAAGACTTTGAGTTGATTCATCGACTGGGCCGCCTAAGTGGATCGCGTCGCCATCGCGCGCATTTCGCGTTCGACCTGCTCGAGGTGGTCGACCGTGTTGATGCTCAACGCTTCGCAGGGCTGCAACACGTCGAGCGCCCGTACCTCTTTCCCCTGAGACTGCATGATACCTGGGGCGTCGGTCAGATAGTATTCCCCTTGGGCGTTGTCGCTGCTTAATTGCGACAGGGCGTCGAGCAGATCGCGGCAGTTGAATACGTAACAACTGAGGTTCACTTCGGTGATAGCTCGCTGCTGGTCGGTGGCGTCTTTTTCTTCCACAATGCCGCAAAACGCCCCCTTTTCGTCCCGCAACACCCGGCCGAAGCCGGTCGGGTCGTCCCGATAGCCAGTCCCCAGCAGGCAGGCAGGCCGCCGCCGGTCGAACTCGGCGAGCAGCGCGGCGATCGACGTGCTTTGCATCAGCGGGGAGTCGCCGGCAACGACCAGCACCGGCCCATCGAAGTGCGCAAGCTGCTCGCGGCACATCATGACGGCATGCCCTGTGCCAAGTTGCTCGGTCTGCTCGGCGAATTCCACGCCGGCGAAGGCTTCAGCCGTTTGAGAAGAGAGGTGACTGCGTACCAGCTCGGCCTGATACCCGACGACGACAATCTTCCGCTGCACGCCGCCCCGATCCAGGGCCTCGATCACGTAGTCGATCATCGGCCGCCCGCACACCTCGACAAGCACCTTGGGCAGCTCGCTCTTCATGCGAGTCCCCTTGCCGGCGGCCATGACAACAGCAACGCTCTCGGTCATTGACAGGGATACTCCTCGAAACTGAAGTTTCTCGCTAGACGGCCTCGGAGGGCCGTCTTACTGGGCTGCTAAGCTGGGGCGGCGTCAGAGCCTGCCCTGGCGCCGGCGAAGCTGGCAGCTTCGGCAACGTGCTGGCAACTTCGGCAATGTGCCATCCTAGCAGGAAGCGGCGCGGTTGGCAGCCCGTCTGTAAAGTCTCTCGGTACGTTGACATCGTGCGCGGCGACCGCTTACAATGCTCGGTTTGGCTCATTTAGAGGAACCTCGGCATACAATGCATCGGGTCGCCACGGAACGCTCGCCCTCGAAAGTCGCCCGCGTGGAAGAAGCTATCCAGAAAGCCGACGTCCTGATCGAAGCACTCGGCTGGATACGACGGCTGCGCGACAAGATCACCGTCATCAAGCTGGGCGGCTCGGTGATGGAAAACCCCGACGCGTTGCGGCATCTGCTAATTGACATCGTCTTCATGGAAACAGTCGGCATGCGGCCGGTCGTTGTCCACGGCGGCGGGGCGGCGATCAGCCGGGCGATGAATGCCTCGGGGCTGGAGCCGAAGTTCATTCAGGGACGTCGCTACACCGACGACGCCACGCTCGACATCGTTGAGAAGGTGCTGGCGACCGAGGTCAACGAGTCGATCGCCAAGCAGATCGAGGAATACGGCGGCCGGGCGATGCCGCTGAATTTCCGCAACGGCGCCAATGTACTGTTCGGCGAGCGGATGCAATTGGAAGGGGACGGCGGCGAGTCGCTCGATCTGGGGCATGTCGGTCGCGTCACGCGCGTCGATCGCGCCACGATCGAGAACTTTTGCTACGCCGACACCGTGCCGGTGATTCCCTCCATGGCGGTCACCGAGGCGGGCGAAAAACTCAACGTCAATGCCGATACGGCCGCCAACGCCGTGGCCGAGGCGCTGGGTGCAGAGAAACTGATGTTCCTCAGCGACGTCAGCGGCGTGCTGGCCGACAAGGATGATCCCAGCTCACTGTACAGTTCGCTCACCGCCGCCCAGGCCCGCGAGCTGATCGACTCGGGCGTCATTAACGCCGGGATGATCCCCAAGGTCGAGGCCTGCATCGCGTCGCTTGACCGGGGCGTCGGCAAGATTCACATCGTGGATGGTCGGATTCGTCACTCGCTGCTGCTGGAAATCTACACCAACCGCGGCGTGGGAACCGAGATCGTGGGCCGCTAACGCGGCGCGAAGAGTCGGCGAAGAACACAGCCCCGTGAGAGCACGTCGCAAGCTGTCAGCAATCAGCTATCAGTAAGGAAGAACATGGTTCTGGTTGCTGACGGCTGATCGCTGATCGCTGACAGCTAGCCTCGCCAACATTCAGATTTTCGAATGTTGTTAGCCACGCACAACTGAAACTACAAATCATTTGCATTTCTTCGCCAGGAGCCAGCCATGTCGACGGCGACCCATTTGAGTTCGGCGGAAACGATCGCGTTGTTCGATAAATATGTCGTGCCGAACTACGGCCGCTACCCCGTGGCGCTCGTTCGCGGCGAAGGTTCGACCGTGTGGGACGCCGAGGGACGCGCCTATCTCGACCTGTTCCCCGGCTGGGGCTGCAATTTGCTGGGGCATTGCCCTGAACCGGTCGTCAAGGCGGTCCAGGAGCAAGTCGCCACGCTGATCCATGTGCCCAACAGTTGGTACACCGAACCGCAAGGGCAATGGGCTAAGGCGCTGTCGGATCGCAGCTTTGGCGGCAAGGCGTTTTTCTGCAACTCCGGGGCCGAAGCCAACGAAGCGGCCATCAAACTCACCCGGCTGCATCATGGGCCGAGTCGTTACAAGATCATCACCTTCACCGGCGGCTTCCACGGCCGCACGCTGGCGGCCACCACCGCCACCGCGCAGCCCAAGTACCACGCCGGGCTTGGCCCGCTGGTGGCCGGCTTTCAGTACGCGCCGTTTGGCGATCTGGCGGCGGTCAAGGAACTGATCGACGGCGAAACGGCCGCCATCATGGTCGAGCCGATTCAAGGCGAAGGGGGCATCCGCATCGCACCGGAAGGCTTTTTGCAAGGACTCCGCGAGCTGTGCGACGAGCACGACCTGCTGCTGATCTTCGACGAAGTGCAAGCCGGCTGCGGCCGGACCGGGCAGTGGTTCGCCTATCAGCACTTCAACGTGGTGCCCGACGTGATGACCCTGGCCAAGAGCGTCTGCGCGGGCATCGCCGGCGCCGCCATGCTGACGACTGAATCGCTCGCGCCGAGCCTCAAGCCCGGCATGCATGCGGCCACCTTCGGCGGCAACCCAATCGCCGCCCGCGCC
>JBGTJT010000226.1:0-4767 GCA_041744995.1 Pirellulales bacterium
CGGCTGCTGGCGGCCTCGGCAATCGGCCGCCCGCCGGCGGCGCCAACTACTCGGCCGACGGTATTGGAGCGGGGCGGCAAGGGTAGCGACGAACGTAACCATCCACCCGGGCAAGCCGGGGGCATTTTGGAAGCGATCGCCAGAACCCCATAAAGAGAGACAAACCTGGCTGACAAACCTGGCACTTTCAGTTCGACGCTTTCACGTGTACCATGTACGACTTCGCCCGGCCTGAGGGGTGCTGTTGATGCAGTTGGCTGACGAAACCCGGATAAGAATCTCGAACAATGTGGCAATGCTCAAACTGCGGCGAGTCGCTGGAGGAGACGTTCGACGTCTGCTGGAATTGCGGCGCGGATCGCAGCGGCGCGATCGATGGCGGCTTTCGGCCGGAACCCGATGATCCGTCGGTTCCGGATCCAGGTATTGAGTTACCTTCGGAGCCGGATGCCGGCGACTTGTCGGCCGGCGGCGGAGGGATGACTCGCCGCGAGTTTGCCGCACTCATCTGCCGAACGCTGGCGGTCATCCTGTTTGCCTTGGCCGCAGCCTTTTCGGTAGGCGCCGTGCTCATGCTCTTCTTGGTGGTCGTCATCGGAGCATTCGACGGCTCATCCAACTCAGGGGAACTTATGCTTGCCCTATTCGCAGCGGTGCCGGCGATGGCGCTGCTTGTGACAGGAACGGCTTTGTGGAAGAGGTCCGACTGGATTGCCGCGCGGATGGTTCCGGCCGATCCCACTGGTATCGTGATTCCACCGTTCACGGTCCAGGACGCCACGGTTGTCGCCTTCAGCACCGTGGGGCTGGTGTTCTTCCTGGGTGGTGTGCGCGAGGCAATCGGACTTTTCTTCATCATCGGGAACTATTCAGTAACGGCGGCCGACGTTTTAACCAGTTCGCATACCTGGTCGGCAATTGTCCAACTATGGCTGTCAATCTGGCTGATGCTGGGATCGCGCGGCATCGTCGCCACGATCCACCGCTGGCGCAACCCCGACAAGCTTCCAGAGGACGACGACCTGCACGAGCGTGACGACGTCCCGAGTCCCGGGAAGGATTGACAAGCGGTCGAGTTGAACAAGACAAAGGCGAACTCGCTGAACGAACCACCGGCTGTATAAAGGTCCTGTTTATCGCCGGGTTAGGTTCGCCGATAAAGCTAGCTCTCAAAGTAATGCTCGAAAATATATACGCCGCGCTTCGGATCGTATTCAATGCTCATGTGAGCAACTCCATGACAATAGATTCCGATTTCATGAGGGGACTCTTTGAACTGATAGTCAGAAAAGCCTTTTAGCTTTTCTTGATTTAGAGCCCATACGGATTTCAGAATATTTTCAGGGGGTTCATCACTCTCGATTGTAAATTCAACGGTGAAGTCGCCTGCCCAGTATCCATGCCTTACATTCGTGATTTTTCCATTTAAGGGCAATTCGATTAAGCCACTGTTATTTTCAATGCTATTGTCAGGTTCGGCATTAAGAAAAATACAAAATAGATATGTTCCGCCACCAATAACGAGGGAACTAGAGCCAAATGTTAAGAGCGCGCAAAGCACAATTCGCTTCATTAACGATGGTGGCGGTTCAGTCTGTTCAATGGAACGGAACTTTTTTAGTAACGGAATGCATATGAAAACAATGAATGCTGAGAATATCCCACATAGAAAAAGCGAGCCACCTGCGAAGAGGAGGTAAAACATTCCGATTCCAAGGAAGGGCATAAAGAACCTAACGAATAGGGTTTTATCGCTCATCGCGGAGCGATGAGCGATAAAACGCAGTTGAACTTCAGCCGCGGAGCGCGCGTTGGCTCCGCCTATTGGAGATTGTAAGGGAGCGCGGCTGGCCCGAGCAAGCAGCGCGGGCGGCGTGGTGGCGGTGGGAGCGGATCGCTGGGGCGCGTGGTGCAGTGCGACGGGGTTCTTTGATCAACTAGCGGCAGAGACCATCCTCTTGCCGCGCCGCAGTAAACTTACTGCCGTTTTCTTGCTCGCGCAGATGCCCGCGGCTTGCCCGCGGGTGTTTCACGCTTGTCGCTACAGGCATCTCGTTTAACCCGTAGCCGGAGGCGCAGGCGCGCATCGGGATAGATGTGGCCAGACACAAAGGCCGCAAGCTACACCAAACAGCGTTCCGCAACGCTTGCGAGTGTAGCCAGCGGCTGAATCCCTGCGGAGAGCAGTAGGCCGGACCAAGCGGCGAACAGAGCGGCCCATGCCCAACCAACACAATCGCCGCGCCGTTCCGGCAATGGGATGTACGGTGGACGCTTCTGCCGGAACGGCGCGGCGAAGAGGGCGGAGCAAAATGGTAAAGCTCATGCGCCGCTTGGTCCGGCCTACTACTGCGGTGCGAATTCGCCCAGCATCGAGAGCCGTCAACCCCAACTCTTGGGAAACCTATCGAGATACGCTTGAAGCAAACCTCGGACACGATCAATCGGCATTGGATTGGGGTCATCGTCAGAATCGTGAGCCCAGAAATTACGAATCCGGCGAACACGATGCACGCCATCTCTAATCGGAATACGAACGCGGACGTGATTCAATGCGCCGAGCTGGTCGATCATGGTTGCGGCTCTTGTCTCACGTTCCGGATCGTCGAAATGATATCGGTCATAAGAGCGGAGCGCCGCCTCAAATGCCGCAAATATCCTGACTATGTAGGTTCCCTCGAGGTTCGTGTCGGCAGGAGACAAGTATTCGCGCACGCCGTGTTCTCCGGCCACGATGTTCGCGTCGGCTTTGACCTGTTCATGCAGACGGCGGACGGCGAATCGCGCCGCCTGATACTCGCCCCACACTTCCTGAATGTGGGCTCGCCACTCAGACAGAAGGTACGGCATGTCTTGCAATCGACTCCAGCAAGCTGGCAATTGATTCACTTGTAAGGGCCGAACGTTCCCAACGGGTCGGATGAGCGATCGACTCTTGAGACGTCAAATCCGGCGAATGAAGGAACCACTTTCCGTCTTCTAGGTAGAGAGTCGCGACCGGGTCGTAGGGTGGCAGCAAGTAAAGGTCGATGGCGCCGTCGCACCCTGGAAGATCGTACCCGTTTGGATCTAAGAGAAGCCGCATCGGTCCCAGAAAGATGGTGAGAGATTGGACGGAATAGACGTCGCCGGTTTCATCTCGCATCCGCTTTTCATCCCGCCGGTCTAGCTGGTTCATCGCAGCGACAACAGCTTCAAATTGACGGACAACATGCTCGACTTCGCTTGCGAAACGAGTGCTTTTCTCGGACATTTCCATCTCCTTTGCACTAGCAGACAAACCGCTTTTGCCATCAAAACCGGCCTTCCACCTGACGCAGTCGGGGCTTACTCAATTATAGCGACCTTTTGGCCCATGCGACCTCGAAATATAGCCAGACCGAACACGACGCAGCGTCGGGTGGCACTGGCAGCGGCTTGGCTGCCAGTGCTGCGGTGCCGATTCGCCCGGCATCGTCGCCATGCTTGACTCGATTGCGATGTGGTTGTGTCGGTTTCATAGCGGATCGTCTAGCACTTTGATCTTCTGCAGATCGCGTGCGAAGCTGGACCGGAATGCCGTCTTCACGACCGTCCCTCAAGAATATCGAAAACGTCGTTTCGGTCCACTCGCTCCGTCTGTTGTCCTTCCCGAATCGCCTCGGCGAGGCCCAGGTCCTCCAGAACCTCGGTAAAGACCTCGTGGAGCAGCTCACGCTGTTCGTTCAGCGTCTCGGAGAGCGGCCTCCTTTAGGAGTTGCTTCAGTTCTGGGGTATTGAATTCCGGCTGGGCCATGTTCATTTCCTCGCTGGGATGCCTGCCTCCCTGCTCATCACTCTGGGAACAGCGGCGTCGATAGGTAGCGCTCGCCCAGGTCGGGGAGTACGACTACGATTAGCTTGCCTTCGTTTTCCGGGCGTTTGGCCACTTGGATGGCCGCCCAGGCGGCTGCGCCGCAACTGATGCCGCACATCAGACCTTCCAGCTTGGCCAGGTTGCGGGCGGTTTCCATGGCGTCTTCGTCGTCGACCAGCACCACCTCGTCGATAATGTCGACGTTCAGTACGTCCGGAATGAAGCCCGCGCCGATGCCTTGAATCTTGTGCTTGCCCGGCTTGATCTCCTGGCCGTTCTTGGTCTGCGTAATCACCGGGCTGGCCGTCGGTTCGACCGCGATGGAGATCAGCTCCGGCTTGCGCTGCTTGAGTACTTCGCTGACGCCGGTGATCGTGCCGCCGGTGCCGACGCCGCTGACGAAGATGTCGATCTGGCCGTCCGTGTCGCGCCAGATTTCCTCGGCGGTCGTCTCGCGATGAATCTGCGGATTGGCCGGGTTCTTGAACTGCTGAGGCATGAAGTAGTTGCTGTTCTCCTCGGCCAGCTCATGCGCGCGACGGATCGCCCCCGGCATGCCGTCGGCCGCCGGCGTCAGTTCCAGTTCCGCCCCCAGCGCCTTGAGCATCCGCCGCCGTTCGACGCTCATGCTCTCGGGCATGGTCACTTTGAGCCGGTAGCCGCGGGCCGCGCAGGTGTAGGCCAGCCCGATGCCGGTGTTGCCGCTGGTCGGCTCGATGATTACGGTGTCGGGCTTGATTAGGCCGTCTCGTTCGGCGGCGTCGATCATGGCCCGTCCTATGCGGTCCTTCACGCTCCACAACGGATTCATGCCCTCGTTCTTGCCGGCCACCGTCGCCACGCAGCCGGCGGTAATGCGGCGGAGCTTGACCAGCGGCGTGTTGCCGATCGACTGGGTAATGTCGTCGTAAATGCGAGCATGTTCGATGGTG
>JBGTJT010000227.1:0-6901 GCA_041744995.1 Pirellulales bacterium
GCGTGCGGAGATAAAACATGAACGGGCTGGGATTCACCACCCGCAGCGTGCGGTAGACCTCGAACGGCGGCGCCGTCAGTTCCACTTCCAGACGTTGACTGATGACGACCTGAAAGATGTCGCCGGCCCCGATGTATTCCACGCACTTTCGCACCGCCGCTTCAAAGTCCGCCTGCTTGAAGTTCGATTGGTACGGTATCGTCGGATTCCCCGTTGTTTCGATATCGGTCGGCCGCAAGTCCTGGCACGGCTCGGACAGCTTATCGACCAAGGCGTCCACTCGGCGCTGGCCTTCCTGGTAACTGGCCGCCAGATCGTCGTGATCGACGCGAACCGTGGCGATCACGTCGATCGTTTTGGTGATATGGTCGAACACGACCATGTGGTCGTAGAAGGCGAAGCTCAAGTCGGGCAACTGGCGGTCGTCTTCCGGGGCGTTGGGCAGCTTTTCGCTGTACCGCACCACGTCGTAGCCGGCGTAGCCGATCGCGCCGGAGGTGAACGGCGGCAGCTCTGGCAGGGTGGCCGCCCGGACGTTGTTGACCAGTTGCTCCAGTTCCATCAGCGGATCGACCGCCTCGAACTCCCGAGACTTTCCGTCGGAAACGACCACAATCTGCTTGTCGAACGCCTCGATTTCCAGGAAAGGATCGGCCGTCAGGAAGCTGTAGCGTCCCACCCGCTCGCCGCCGATGACGCTCTCAAACAAGCAGGAACAACGGCCGGAGTCGATGCGATGAAAGGCGGTGACCGGCGTCAGTGTATCGCTGACCAGGCGTCGGTAGACCGGCACCAGATCGGCATCGCCAGCCAGACGGCGGAAAGTGGCTTCGTCGGGAAAGTGCGGCATGAGCAGATGGGGAACCTGTGGATTGCATGGTGAAACCGCCTAAGGAATCACTCTATCAAGCCGCCCGGCGGGGAACAACCTGAGCCGGCGGTCGGCCGCGTTTCTTCTGTTCTGCCAACAACATACGACAATTCGCGTTCATCGGCCGCTGGCTTGACAGGTATGGGCGTGTTGCTAGAATCCCCACAGAGATTCGGCCCTCGCGCACCCTGCGGTTGCGTCGTCTCGGCCGGCGGTCGCTTTAAGAGATCGGCTTGGCGGGGGTGCGGTTCGCGGTCGAGTCGAGATATGCGGCCGAAAGTTGTTGTTTGCCATTGGGTTACGAGAGATTGTCCGGCCATGAAATGTCAGCGCTGCGAAAAGTCCGCCACGTTTCACATCACCGAGCTGACCGGCGGCAAGCCGCAGGAACATCATCTGTGCGAGGATTGCGCGCGGCAGTATTTAACGCAAGGCGAAACACAGCCATCGTCTGCTCCGAGTCTTAAAGGCGTGTTGGCGAACCAGCTCAAGGTGGGTCAGACCGCCGAGGAACTAGCGCGCCTCGATCAGCGGGCTTGTCCGGTCTGCGGCATCACGTTCTTCGAGTTTCGCAACCAGGGCCGCTTCGGCTGCCCGCACGACTACGTTTGCTTCGGCGAGGAACTCGAGCCGTTATTGATGAACATCCACGGCGAGACGGAGCATCGCGGCAAGAAACCGCAGACGCACACCGGCGACACCGACGGCAAGACCGACCTGATTCGACTGCGGCGCGAGATCAAATCGGCCGTGGCGGAAGAAGATTACGAGCGGGCTTCCAACCTCCGCGATAAAATCAAAACCATTGAAAACAAACAAGCGGAATCCTAGCGCCTGCGCGCTGGCCCCGCCTTGGTTGCACGGGATCAAACCGGGTGGACCTCAATAAACTCACGGAAACGAGCGGCGAATGGTTGAAGGGATCGGGGCCTGATTCGGACATTGTCATCAGCAGCCGAATCCGCCTGGCTCGCAACCTGGCCGACTTTCCCTTCATCTCGCGCGCCACCGAACTCGATCGGTCGGAGATCGAAAAGCGGCTGCGCGGAATCGTCCGCGGCGATCATTTGCCGCTCACCTTGCACTATCTCAACGTGGCCGAACTGACGGAAGTCGATCGGCAATTTCTCGTCGAGCGGCAGTTGATCAGCCGCGAGCTGGCCGAGAGCAGCGGCGCCCGAGGCGTTGCCATCTCGCAAGACGAGCAGGTCAGCCTGATGATCAACGAGGAAGACCACCTGCGGATGCAGATCATGCATAGCGGCTTCGATCTGGTCAGCGCGTGGGAACAGCTCAACGCCATCGACGACGCCGTCGAGAACAAGCTCACTTACGCGTTCAACGAGCAATTGGGCTACCTGACGGCCTGCCCGACGAACGTCGGCACCGGCATGCGGGTGAGCGTGATGCTGCACCTACCGGCCTTGGTCATTACCCGGCAGATCGAAAAGGTGTTCCGCAGTCTGCACAAGATCAGCCTCGCGGTTCGCGGCCTGTACGGCGAAGGCTCGCAAGCGATGGGAGACTTCTACCAGATCAGCAACCAGATCACGCTGGGGCGTTCCGAAGAGGAGCTGATCGAACAGGTCAGCGACGTGGTTCCCAAGCTAATCAACTACGAGCGGATCGCGCGCAAATTCCTGATGAAGGAAAACCAGGAGAGCCTGCACGATCGGGTCAGCCGGGCGTTCGGCATCCTCTCGACCGCTCAGACAATCAGCAGCGAGGAGACGATGCACCTGCTGTCGAGCGTCCGCATGGGGGTCAATCTCGGCCTGATCCCCGACTTGCAGACCCCGCATCTCAACGAACTGTTCATCCACACGCAGCCGGCCCATCTACAGAAGCTCAGTGGAGTGGAACTAGAAACCGCCGACCGCAACATCGAGCGGGCCCGCTATCTGCGAACGCATCTCAATCGCGAAGAAAACGGACAGAACTAGCGTAGCTATATCTTAACCGTGGGTGAAAACACCCACGGCTCTAACCAGCGTCGCCGGTCACGC
The DNA here is from genome assembly GCA_041744995.1 of Pirellulales bacterium. GTDB lineage: Bacteria > Planctomycetota > Planctomycetia > Pirellulales > UBA7805 > JBBDLY01. The sequence continues at coordinate 2,878 of JBGTJT010000227.1, forward strand.
TATTCTGGAACGACCGAACGGCAGCGAGTACCAGAACGATTCGCAAGGCGATGCACTACGGGCGCTAAGCAGTCGAAAGCAATGACATTGGCGATGCGGTTTGAGCCCACGGTGTATTCACCGTGGGTTAAGATGTATGGCTACTCTGCTTCCAGCTTGCGATAGACGGCCCGCACGACCGGTTCGGGGACGAAGCGGTGCAGTTCCTCCTCGCCGCCGAGGGCGGCGATCTGTTTGATCAACGAACTGGAAATGTGCGAGTACTCGTCGTCGGCCATCAAGAACACGGTCTCGATGCCGGCGTCGAGTTTGCGATTGGCCAGGCTCATGGTGAACTCGTGTTCCATGTCGCTTAGCGAGCGAACTCCGCGAAGCATCACCCGGGCGCCGACTTCGCGAACAAACTTCACCGCCAGTCCGGAGAAGCTTTTTACCTCGACGTTGGGGAACGCCGCCACGCTTTGCCGAATCATTTCCAGGCGTTCTTGTGGGGTGAAATAGGTTTGCTTCTCGATGTTCACGCCCACGCCGACCACCAGGCGGTCGACCAGGTGGCTGGCCCGCTCGATCACGTTGACGTGGCCCAGCGTGATGGGATCGAACGAGCCGGTATAAACGGCAATGCGGGTATCGGATGCAGTCATCAAAGGGGTCGCCTGGCTAGGAAGTTCGGATGAAGGTGGCCAGCCGCTCGATGTCGTCGCTGCTGGTGTAGGCATGCGGGCTGGCCCGCAGTCGGCCGCCGCGGAAGCTCAGCACGAGGCCATGTTCGGGCGCTTCGCGCTTGACTTCCGCCAGGTCGGACCCGGGTATGGTAAACGACACGATGCCGCTGGCGTGCGCCGGCTCGCGGCAACTATGGATGGTGGCGTCGGCCGATTTTAGCCGTTCGCACAATTCGTCGGTCACCTCCAGCAGCCGGCCGGCGATGCGGGCTGGTCCGTAGTGCATTAAGCATTTCAAGCTGGCGGCCAGACCGATGAAGCCGACCATGTTCCGCGAACCTCCCTCGTAACGGGCTGCGGAATCTTTCAGATCAAGCTCGACGTGCGAGAAATCGGCGCTGTGCTTGACGCTGTTCCAACCGACGCCGAGCGGACGCAACATCTCCAGGTGTTCCCGGCGGCAGTAGAACAGCCCGGCCCCTTCCGGGCCGAGCAGCCACTTATGGCCGTCGGCGGCGAGGAAGTCGACCGGCGTGGCGGCAACATCCAGCGGAAACACGCCCAGCCCTTGGATGGCGTCTAAGAACAGCAGCGCGCCGCGATCGTGGGCCAACTGGGCGATTTGGTCGACGTCGATCCGATAGCCCGAGGCGTAACCGACCCAGGAGGCCGCCACGATTCGCGTGCGCCCGTCGCAGGCCGCGGCGATTCGATCGAGATCGACGCGGCCGTTGTCCACCTCCACCCGTCGACACTCGACGCCCAGCGACTCCAGATTCATCCACGGATAGAGATTCGACGGAAACTCGTTGGCGAGCGTGACGACGTTGTCGCCCGGCTTCCAGGGAAAGCCGTCGGCAACCAAGGCGATGCCCGCGGTCGTGTTGGGAACCAGGGCGATCTCTTGTTCCTGGGCATGGATCAACCGGGCGGCCAGCGAGCGGACCTGTTCGGCCTGGGCGTTCCAGGCCGGCCAGGGGATATCTCCGTCGGAGAGCGCCTGGTCGGCCCAGTGCAGCATGGCGTCGTGGGCGCTGAGTGTGATGGGCGCCACGGCGGCATGGTCGAAGTAGGCCCATTTTTTCGCGACCGGCATCTCCTCCCGTAAATCGTCCCAGTTGATTTCAGGGCTTTCGATGCTGGGGTGAATGGCACTCATGGGGAAAATCTCCGAGTTGGCTCGTCGGACCTGGCCGGGGGCGGCGTCGTCTTGTAGCGATTACATCCAATATGCGGGCGAGCCGCCGCGCTGGTCTACCGCCTGCTAGGGGATTTTACAGGATTTCTTCGCCGGAGGCGATGATCTTGGTCCCTGCGCTGGAAACGGATGCCTGCTTTGAAGTATACTAATAAGCTTACCACCCTTGAGCGACCTGCTTTGTCGAGACTGTAGCCCATGCCGAAAGCGCTCTCTCTTTCCGGCTTAATCATCGGCGGAATTGCCGTGCTGTTGTTTGGCGTCGATCTGGCGATCGGCATTCCCTTCAGCCGCGCAGCGCCGATCATTAACATCGGCTTTTTAATCGGTGGCGCGATTCTGTGCTACCTGGGCTACAGCGCGTTCAAAGACGCGGATTAAACACCCGCCGCCATGCCTGGCGGAACGCCCAATTCCCCTGCCGGCCCGTGGTAGCTCGGCAGCCCGGTTATGCCGCTCGTAGAATCGAACTCGCCGGGCGAGGGGTCGCATGACCGCGGAACTGCTCCGAGATAGCGCCAAGCGTACGCAAGCTGAGAACGCCTTGGCGGTTTCGGCGATGGGCGTGCCGCAGTAACTTCTCAAAATTCAGGAAGTGTCCCGACTCGGTCATTTCAGCCGCCCGCACAATTGCCATACAGAGCGTCTGGCCGCTGACGGCCTGATCGATCGTCGCACGTGTCCGACGGCCAGGCCCGCCAAACGGACGCCAGCGCGTATCGGCCTCGGGCAGTCGAATCGAGGGCCCGATCTCCCACAAGCCGTATCGCAGCGTCCGCAGATTGCCTTGCACAGGAACGTCCCCCGCCGACAGCGCGACGAAGTCGACGCCGTACTTGATCAGCAAATCGAGATGCTCGCGGCAAACGGGGCCTTCGGCGCAGATCGAAGTGATCTCCAGGCCGGCGGCTTCCGCCTGCTGGACGCGGCGAGACAAGCCATGCGAGAAGGCGCCCCGCCCGGTCCCCGCACCGGCCCAGGCGTCGTCGGCACGAATGGCGACTTCATGCCCCGCGCCGTTTTGAACGATGCGCTGCACTAAATCGTGCCCGGCAAGCTCGTCCATCGCCCAGGTGGCGGGGAAGTCGAAATCGTGACACAACTGCAATAGGCGATCAACGGTTGCCAGCATGCTCGCTTCGCGTGCGCCGCCGCCGCTGGAGCGGGGGCCGAGATCAACCACGATCGACAGAACTTGGGGCGGAATGCTGGAGGGGGGAAGCAGGCGCATAGGCGAGGGATCCTCAGGTTGGAATCAGCCCGCGGCGCGACTCGCACAAACCTTAGAATCGCGCGTGGACATCCCTCAAAATCGGCAGCGATGGCGGAAAGGCTCGACGATTTCAGTCGACTACCGGCTGGAGAAGCTTGTCAAGCTATTCCGCCGAACCGGCCCGATTGTAACGATCAGGCAAACTGCGTGATGCAATAGGCCCTGTGAAGAGAGGCGGCAGAGTTTCGCCAGGGGTAGCGGTTTGGCTATCAGCGCTGCGCGAGTTCCGCTGCGATCGCTCCGCTAAGGATATCGACCAAAAACGACTTCGACATTGGCTTCGCCTGACGCCAAGTCGACTCAAGTGCCGTTTTGAACAGAAGGTAACGGAGAAAACGGAGAAGGGATTCTCTGTTGCCTCCTATCCACTCAGTTCACTCCAAGCTCGGCTCCCGGCAGCTTTCCAAGAAGTAAAAGAATAAACCAACGACTACTACATGCTGGATTGACATTCAACCTATGACTGTTTGATACCATTGCTTCGAACAGTCCGAGCAAAATCAAACAAAAAGCAAAGTGCGCCCGTCGACCTCGGACGATCTCAGGCACTCATTAACGACAGGCAACAAAGGATACAGAGTCAACAGAGATTTCGGTTCTCTGTTTTCTCCGTTGCCTTCTGTTCAAACAAGCCGTGGAGCTGACTTGCAACCATGCGAAGCAAATCCGGAAGTTCTTTTTGAGTCATCCTTACGCGCCGATATAACGCGCATAGACGCTCTTCGCTTCGCTGACGTCGTCCGTGCCGCCGATGATGGCTCGGCCGTCGGCGAACAGTGTGAGTTGATACTTGCCGATCGCTGCTCGCAGCAGGAACCGATTGCGGGTGACCTCGCCGAGCGGCTCCAGTTTGGCGGCCAGTGCGTCGAGCGACACCTCGACCGCCTC
>JBGTJT010000228.1:0-12970 GCA_041744995.1 Pirellulales bacterium
CACAATGATACTCAGCGGCGGCGACAATCGGCTGCCCACCGGAACCAACGTCAACATCGGCGCCGGCAACAATGCGGCTATCCTGCAACTCGATGGTATTGCGCAGACGATCGCCGGTTTGACGAAGTCTAGCGCAACCGCCAGCCCCCGAGTTGTCGGCGGCAGCGCCACCGAGGCCGCGCTGATCGTCAACCTCGCGAGTGGATCGAGCACCTACGACGGTCAACTCGGCGGCGTGGAGCAGAACGAAAACAATCTGAGTTTCACCAAAGACGGCGCGGGAACACTTACTCTCACCGGCGTCAACAGCTATTCCGGCGCAACCACTGTCAGCGCTGGCTCGCTGCTGATCAACGGCAACCATTCAGCCGCCACCGGAGACGTTACGGTCGCGCCGGGCGCTACGCTCGGCGGAACGGGCGTCATCGGCGGCCACACGACGATTCAGGGGACGCACAGTCCGGGCAACTCGCCCGGCATTCAGACGTTTGTTGGCAACTTGACCTACCAAGACGGCGGCACGCCCGAGCCGACGGTCAATTGGGAGTTGATCGGCAATACCGTCACCAACGCTCCCAATCCTAACGCGCTGTTCGACACGATTATCGTCGGCGGAGATCTCGATTTTGAGGACGCAACGTCGCTGAGCCTTATCTTCGACAGCGCCGGCAGCGCGGTTGATTGGACCGACGGCTTTTGGGCTTCGTCCCACACGGGGACAAACGGCTGGCTGCTCTATGATGTGGCAGGCGCCACGAGCAACTTCAACAACTTGAGCCTGACAACCACTGACTGGCTGGATGGCAATGGGGCGTCCTTCGATGCCTTATTGGCGGGGGCGAATTTCTCTCTCTTCCTGGACGGCAACAACATCTATCTGGAATACTCATTGGCATTAGTGCCCGAGCCGGGAACTATGGCTTTGCTGGCTGTCGGTCTGCTGGGTTTGTTGGCCTACGGCAGATGCCGCCGCCGAGGCTGAAGGAGCTGTTCTCTCGCTCGCCACAATCGGTTTTGCCGCCACCTGCGGGCTGGGGTTCAAAAGGGGGTGGAACATGATCCTGCGTGATCTGGCAACAACCTGCTTTAAGTCCAATTGTCCTCGGCAACCGTTTCTCCGGCTGGCCGCGAAACAGGTCTGTTCAAATCGTTCTACGTCCTCGCAATCTCCTGCACAAAGAAACAACGAAAGCGACCGCCCTCGCCCAAGGCGGACGCGAAGGCGAGACACCATGCCAGCGTCTCCATGATCTGCGCAGCCGATGCGCACTTGCACGAATGCCTAGTTGTCGGAGCCGGGGGTACTACGCTTAAAGACCATCCGGGCCGTACCTGCTCTGCTGCGTCGAACCGACTTCCACCGCCGCAATCCCCGGTTCAGGCTCAAACGACTCGCAGTGAAAACCTGACAGCATTCCAAAGACACCCTCTGAGAAGTCCGCCCAGAATCAGCGTCTAGTGGATGGATAATTTGGTAATGGAAATCACTTTCCTTCTCCTTCAGGCGAGGTTACGCCAAACGCCCCCACCCGCACCCAGTTGCCTTCGATACCGTCTTGCGGAGGAAGCACCATGATCGTGAGTGTGTGCTCGCCCGGCGGCAAGTCTTCGGCGACGACCAGCGTCCAGACCCTTCCATTCAGGTCGCGCTCGACCCGGAGTTTCTTTGTCCGTTGGGGCCCGCCGTCGACCGACCAGGCGTAGCTTCCGCTGTCGGGGGTGGGCAGTACCGCGATGGCAAAACTCGTAGTGTTGGCCGTGAGCGTCAGTGTGGCGCCCGGCTGGTCGCTTTCCAAGATTTCCTGGAAGAATTGCGTGCCAATGCCGTAAGCCTGCCGCCGCTGCCAGGGGCCGTCGGTTTGAGCCGCGGCCACGGGGACCAAGTGGGCCGTGGTCCACTCGTCGCTATAGAACGGCGGCGGAATGGGGGGCAGCGGCGTCGGTTTTCCGGTCAATTGCATCTGGTCCTGCAAGAGGTCGATCACCGCCTCGGCGTAAATGGCGTGGCCTTTGGCGTTGGGATGGATATTGTCGCGGGCAACGTCTTCCCACTTCACGTCGCCGGCAGCCAGCTTGGACTGCAGGTGCGCCCGCGCGAGCACCTCGGGAAAACCGTAGTGCCGGCCTACCGGCTGCACCTTCTCCGATTCCCATCCCTCGCTGGGTTGCCACTGTTCATTTCCCACATAGACGAACACGATGTCGGGCGGATCTTCGGTGCGAAGCATCTGGAGCACCATGGCGTCGAGCGCCTTGTAGTTCTCCTCGGGCGTGCGGTAGGCGTTGACGGCATATTCGATAAAGAACAGATCGGGCTTGGCGGGGAGCAGGGCCTCCTTGAATCGCCAAATCGAACTGCCGGGTCCGCGCCCGCCGAGCGCTCCGTCGACGTGGGTGATGTCGTTATCTGGAAACTGCTCCCGCAGCCAATCGGTGGCCATACTGGCCCAACTACCTTGATGGGTGACCACGGTGACCGAGCCACCGATGGACGCCACCGTGATCGGTTCGCCGGCGCGCAGCTTGGCGAACACGCGGGTCAGGTCGCGCGACGGTTTCCAGTCCGGATCGTAGGGCGGCAAGTCGGTCGCCAGGGCGCCGTGAACGGAGACCAGCAGCGCCAGCCCCATCGTGCAGGCGGTCATCATTCGGTGCATCATCAAGGTCCTGCTTTGCGTGTGGTCCGTGCTTTCAAGAGATAGGAGATGTCTCGTGGATCGCTGAGACCGGGACAAGCTGCGACGTTACTTCCGACGCCGCAGGCAGAGCAGGCCCAGCAGTCCGCCGACCCCCAGCAACAGGCTGTGCGGCTCGGGGACGTGGGCCACAAATTGAAAATTGTCAATGGCTACGCCGTGTTCCGCGTTGGTCGCTCCATCGGTGAATCGGATCCACAATTCGTCGCCGGGATTCCACCTGATGTCGGTAATGGTAGCTGTTATTCCCGCGACACGATTGGATGCGGAATTGCCATTGAGGCTAACACTATTCGAAATATTGATCTGCGGCGCGTTGAACTGCAATTCCGGAACAACTGTCCAACCCGTGGGGGCGGTAAGAAAACCGGCTCCCCCGTCAAAGAATTGATATTCGACGACAAACCCATCCGGGCCGTTGTTAGTTACCCGGCGCCATTGCTCACCGTCGTAGGTGACCGTGAACGACAGAAATGCAACGTTGCCATCATTGACAAACGCGACACCAATCCGTTCGGTCGTATTGGACCTCGACTGCGTACCTAGGGCACGGTCGGACGCATCAGTGCTCCCGTAGGAGAACACTTCACCACGGTTGATGAAGTCGCCCCGGCTAACAAGATAACGACTCGGCGGACTACCTGCGTCGCTCACACTCGCATACCATCCCGGTAGTGGAGCCGTCCCATCGTTCCAAGCAATCGACTGCTGATTGTTCTGGGTACTGAGCGGACTGCTCGCGAGGGTATCGAAATCTTGACTGTAGACAAAGTCTACAGTGGTGTAAGAAATCGGTGCCGCAACTGCGCTGCCGGAGTAGCCGGCCGAAACAATCGCTACCGCTGCAATGAGGATAAGCGGACGCATGACGAAACTCCTCGACAAAGTTAGAAATGGAACTCTCTAACGACTGGGGTATTATTCTGGCCGCGAACGCTCATGTACGCCACCAAACCGAAGTGCCGATCCGCGCAGGCCGCGAACAAACCAAAATCCACATTGAAGCGAACGGGAAGAGTAAATCAATGCTGGCGGTGTTTTTGCCGGGCGAGAATGCGCCGCGTCCAGGTAACCGTTGCCAGAACGAAGTTGACTTTAATGGTAACGAAAACGCATGTCAACGAAAATTCTACAAACAATGTGGTATTGATCACGCCGCCCTTTGTGCCAACATGTGTGAAACAACTATCTTCTCTTTTACTAACGTCGTGCGCCGGGAGCTACATGATTTCGAATCGGCAGGAAAGTAGCAGCACGATTCCCAGGTTGGCGATCTGAATCGCCGAAAGTTTTCCTTATTTTGGAAAAAACTTGCTCAGGTTTCTGGAATCTGCGCCTAATACAGATGAGCGTTTTTTTGTCCTGCACTTGGCCTACTTCCGATTGACGGCGCGGCATATGAGTGGAACTGACGAATCTCAAGCTGTCGCGGGGCAGGAAGCATTTCTGCGGCTGTTGTTTCAGCATGAGCGACGCCTCGAATCGTTCGTATTTTCGCTGGTGGCTGACTTTACGGCGGCCGAGGATATCGTTCAGGAAACCAAGATCATGCTCTGGCAGCAGTTCGACCGTTACGATCCGCAGAAGGATTTTGGCGCCTGGGCGCGTTCGATCGCTTACTATCATGTGTTGTCGCACCGAAAGAAGTTATCGCGCTGCCGGGAGCAGCAATTCAGCCGCGGATTTTTGGAAGCGGTCGCCCAGGCTCAAGAAGAACTCTCTCCAGAAGCCGCCGCCCGGGAAGAATCGCTCAAGCAGTGTGTTGACCAGCTTCAACAACAGCAGCGTCAGTTGCTGTTGCAATGCTACAGCGGCGAGCAAACCATCAAGGCGATCGCCGAACAGCGAGGCCGCTCGGTCGGCGCGACTTACAAGTTGCTCGAAAAAATACGTCGGCAACTGACGCGCTGCATCGAGCGGCGGTTGCGAAGGGAGGACGGATGACGGACCTCCCCAGCTCAAGTCAGAATGAAGACGTCTTCTCCGAACTGCACCACTTGGTCTGCGCGAAACTTGATGGTTCGATGAGCGCCGCGGAGGCCAAGCGGCTCGAGCAACTTGTGCTTGCGGACGAATCCGCACGGCTGTGCTACGTCCGCCTGCTGGCCGACACCTGGTCGCTACGTCGTTGGGCCCGTCATCCTCGAGGGGCTTCCGCCGGAGAAAGCGATGAACCGCTTGATCTGGAGTTTTTGACGGAGCTTTTTGTGCCGCAAGGCCCAAACGGTGCGGCGACGGAGTCCTTCGAGGTCGAGCTGCGTCCGATCACGCGACTTGCCAAAGCGCTCGACTGGCACAGGCACCCGGTTCGCTTCCTATCGCTCGCACTGTTACTCACCCTGCTCGGATGGCTGGTGTTGTTTCCGTCGTTGTTGCCGCTGCGCAACCGGAATTTGTCGGATGCCCCGGTCGCGGCCGACAAAAGCGACATGTTCGTGGGGCGGCTGACCCGGACTTTCAATGCGGTGTGGAGCACTGAGCATCCAGCGCCCGCCGATGGCAAATTCCTGCAGCCGGGCGCCACGTTGAATCTGAAAAACGGGCTGGCTGAGATTACTTATCACAACGGCGCTACGGTGATTCTCGACGGTCCGACGGTCTATCAAGTGGGCGAGGCGGATTCGGTCGACGGAGGTTCCTTGCGACGGGGCCGCCTGACCGTTCGGGTGCCGAAGCAGGCGGTCGGCTTTCATGTCAAAACTCCGAGTTCCGTCATTGTCGATCTCGGCACCGAGTTTGGCGTTCAAGTCGACGGCATCGGTCGGGAAGAAGTGCTCGTCTTCAGCGGCGCGGTCGACGCCCGTTTCTTCGATGCCCAAGGCGATTTGATTCGACAGGTGATACTGCGTACCGGCAACTCGGCGTTGCTCGATCCGGCCACGCGGACTGTTACCGACAATTCCTGGAGTCCCTCGGAAGCACAGCAGTGGTCCCGCAACCTGCCGGCGGACAATGTATTCATTGCGTACCGCAACCTGCCGGGCGCTATTGGAGGACAACAGACCCGCGCCATGCTCGGCCACGACTTTGCGGTGCATCGCCCAATCTTGGTGCGGCAACTTGGGGCGTTCGATAGTGGAGCGGACGGATTAAAGCAGACCATCACCGTCGAACTATGGAGTCGCGACGACCGGCAGACACCGCACGTCCCCCACGACGATAAGCCGGGCGAGCGACTGGCAAAGCTGGTTTTTTCGCCGGAAGAACCAGGCCGGCTGATCGAATCCTCGCGATTCAAGCCCTTGGATGAACCTCTGAGGCTAGAGCCTGGTTCGTATACCGTGTTCGCCTACGGCTTCGGCCGTGGAGAGCCAGCGGGCAATCACGAGTTCGGCCCGCCCGACTCATATCGCAAGCTGAGTTCCGGAGGAGGGGCCATCTCATTTCAGGGGAGGGGGCGACACGGCGGCCCGCCCCAGGAGTTCCCGATGGTCATCGGCCGCGGCCCAGCCAATCGATACAGCGCCGCGACCTTTGAATTTGAGGTATTGGAGTAAGCGTAGTACGCGCTTTGTTTATGGATCAGATCATTCATCAAGTAGTGTTCGCCGCCCATGGTCAATGTCTTGCAGGCACAAGCGCAAGCTTCCCAGGAATGAAGCCAATGTTCGCTTCTCAATCGCAAGCTCTTAAAAGTCGCGGTTTTACCCTCGTGGAATTGCTGGTGGTGATCGCCATCATCGGCATCCTCATCGCCCTGTTGTTGCCGGCCGTGCAGTCGGCGCGGGAAGCCGCCCGCCGGATTCAGGGCGGCAACAACATCACGCAGTTGGCGTGGGCGCTGCACAACTATGCCAGCACGCACGGGGCGCTACCGTCGGGAAGTCTCTCCGACAGAGACGACTCCGGCAGCAGTTGGTGCCATACGCGGGATCAATGGGAACGCAACGGCGCGCCGTGGACGGTCGTCGTGCTTCCCTTCCTGGAAGAGCAGGCACGCTACAACAAGTTCAACTTCGACGAGGACTTTACCTCCACCTCCGACTGGCCTTCCGAAGGGGACGCAAAAAGTATCAATCACCAACAGTGGCTGAAGCCGCTCGGCAAATATCAATGCCCGACCGATCCCCACTCCCATTCCGAAGCGAACAATACCAACTACCTCGGTGTGCAAGGCGGCGGGGGGGTCTCCGCCGCCTACTGCTACAACCGCTCGCGGACTTTCTTCAACACCGGCACCATGTACCACAACTCTCGGGTACGAATTTCCGACATTACCGACGGCACGACCCACACGTTGCTGATTGGCGAAACGAAGTATGTCCCGCTGAAGCCGCATCGGCCCAACAACAAAACCTACGGCGGCTGGGCATCGAGCGCCCGCTACGACGGATCGCCGAATGCTTACACGCAGGCATCGGCGGTGCTGGGCATCAATGCAATGCCTGGCAGCGGCGGCGACGCGATTTCGGCCGGGGCGATCGACTTTTTCTTCCACTTCTCGAAACTGTTCGGAAGCTTTCACCACGGCGGCGCCCAGTTTGCGCTGGCCGACGGTTCCGTGCGGTTCATTTCCGAAGAGATCGACCTGGCAACCTTCCGGCAAGCAGGCACCCGGGCGGACGGTTTCCCGTTAGGAGGCATGCCCCAATGATCTGCCAACGATGGATCGTCGCGACCCTCGTCGCAGGCGTTTGCCTGACTGCGGTCGGCTGCGGCGGCGACAGCAGTCCGCCGCGGTATCGGCTGGCCGGTACGGTGAGCTACAACGGCGAACCCGTGCCCGGCGGCGAGATCATGTTCGCTCCGGATGATTCGCAACAAAACAAAGGCCCCGGCAGCGTAGCAATGATCCAAGACGGCCGCTTCGAGACGTTCGTGGATCGCGGAATCGTGGGCGGCGCATATCGCGTGACCATCATTGGTTACAACCATGTGCCGGGCAGTGTTCCCGACGATCAGCTACACGAAATATTTCCGATGTGGCAAACGCAGGTTGAATTGCCCAAGAAATCAGCCGAGTTCGATTTTGAAGTTCCCGCCGCCCCCCGATAGAATACAGCCTTGTGCCCGCCTACCTGACTCCCTCCCACCATGGATGAATCGATGAGCCGCAAGCAAAGTCGAACAAAGCGGTGCCGATGGCTCGCCGGTTGCTGTGCCGTCAGTTGGTTGATCGCCGGTTCGGTGCTGCACGCGGTCGAGCCAACCCGCGCTCAGCTTGACCACTTTGAGAACCACATCCGTCCGGTGCTGGCGTCGCAATGCCTCAAGTGCCACGGCGAGCATAAACAGGAGTCCGGGCTGCGTCTCGATTCGTTCGAGGCGGCCAGCTTCGGCGGCGATAGCGGTGCGGCGATCGTGCCGGGCGAGCCGGGCGAAAGCTTGCTGCTGGAAGCGATCCGACATGAAACGTTCGAGATGCCGCCGGACGACAAGCTTGAGGACGAGTCGATTGAACAGTTCGTGAAGTGGATCGAAATGGGCGCTGCCTGGCCGCGGTTCGATGGCAAGTCCGAGACGATTCGGCTGGCTGGCCGCGAAATCTCGCAGGAGGATCGCGACTACTGGGCGTATCAGCCGGTTGTCAGGCCGGAGGTCCCCCAGTCCGCCAGCGATGCCTGGTCCCGCAGTCCGATTGACCGCTTCATCTTCCGCAAGCTGCACGAAGTCGGCCTCGCACCGGCGGACGAAGCCGACCGCCGCACGTTGATTCGCCGAGCCACCTACGATCTCACCGGCCTGCCGCCAACGTGGGAAGAAGTCAGGGCATTCGTTGATGATCCTGATCCGCATGCCTACGAAAAGCTGATCGACCGGCTACTGTCTAGTCCTCGCTACGGCGAGCATTGGGCCAGCTACTGGCTCGACCTGGTCCGCTACGCCGAAAGCGACGGTTTCCGGCAAGACGCCCTCCGGGGTCAAGCGTGGAAGTACCGCGACTACGTGATTCGCGCCTTCAACGACGACAAGCCGTACGACCAGTTCGTCCGCGAGCAGTTGGCCGGCGACGAAATCGCGCCCGGCGACAGCGAGGCATTGACGGCCACGATGTTCCTGAAGCACGGCATCTATGAATACAACCAGCGCGACATCGAGACGCAGCGACTTGACATGCTCAACGACATTACGGACGTGACCGGCGATGTCTTCTTGGCCAGCGGCATGGGCTGTGCCCGCTGTCACGATCACAAGTTCGACCCGCTGCTGCAAAAAGACTATTACCGCTTGCAGGCATTTTTTACTCCGCTGGCGTTCGATCATGACGGCACGCTGGCCGAACGGGGCCAGCGGCAGATTTATGAATCGGAGTTGGCCAAATGGAGCGCTGCCACCGAGGAACTTCGCCGCCAGCTTTGGGAAATCGAACAGCCGGTATTGGCCCGCACCGCCGGTGGCCAGGGCATTTCCAAGTTTGATCCTTCCATCCAAAAGCTGATCCTCATGTGGCCGGGCGACCGCACGCCGCACCAGCAGCAGGTAGTCGAACTGACCGAGCGCCAGCTCGACTACAAGCGCGACGCGCTCGCGAAACAGATTCCCGAAAAGCTCCAACAGCGCTGGCGGGAATTGACGGCGGAATTGGTGGAGTTTGAAGTGCAGAAGCCGCAGCCGCTGCCGCGTGTCAGCTTCGTGGCCGCGGACGTCGGCCGCGAGCCACCGCAGACCTACATCCCAGGCGCGCCAGACGAGCCGATCGCGCCCGGTTTTCTGTCGGTTATCGATCCGTCCCCCGCCGAGATCCCCCAGCTACCAGAGTATCTGCCGAGCACCGGTCGCCGAACGGTGTTGGCCAACTGGATTGCCAGCGAGGACAATCCGCTCTCGACCAGGGTGATCGTCAACCGGCTATGGCAGTATCACTTCGGCCGCGGCATCGCCGTCAGCAGCAGCGACTTCGGCCACTTGGGCGAGAAGCCAACGCATCCGGAACTGCTCGACTGGTTGACCAGCGATTTTATCGAAGAAGGGTGGAAGATCAAACGCATGCATCGGTTGATCATGACCAGCGCAACCTATCGGCAATCGGCCCTGGTCGATCCCACGCCAACGGCGCTCGAAGTCGACCCGCAAAATGAACTCTACTGGCGGGCACGTATTCGCCGGCCGCAAGCCGAAGCAATTCGCGACAGCATGCTGGCGGTCAGCGGCGAGTTGGTTCATGACCTGGGCGGCAACCCGGTCGGCGGTAATAGCGCGCGGCGGTCGGTATATCTGCAGGTGAGGCGGAACGCGCCGAATAGTTTCCTGTCGGCTTTCGATTTCCCTGATCGGATCAGCAGCATGGCCACGCGCAACGTCACAACCACGCCGGTTCAAAGCCTGCTGGTCGCCAACAGCGACTGGATGCTCAAGCGAGCCACTGCCTTCGCCAAACAGTTGGAGCAGGAGCAAACCGAAACAGTTGACGATTTAATCAAACTGGCCTACGCCCGTGCCTACCAACGCCGGCCCAGCGAATCGGAAACGCACGCCGCACAGGCATTCCTGCGACAGCAGGAAGAGTTGGTCGAGCTGGTCGCCAAGCAGCATCCCGAAGACAAGCTCGCCCGCGGCACTGAAATCAGCTCGCCGCGGCAGGTCATCACAATCGAACCGGAGAACGCCCTACCAACCGAGGATTTTACAGTCGAGGCGGTGATCGTGCTGCGATCGCTGTTCAGCGACGCCTCGGTCCGTACCATCGCCAGCCAGTGGAACAACAACACCAAGCGGCCCGGTTGGGCGTTTGGTGTGACGAGTGAAAAATCGAGATACACGCCGCGCAATCTGATCCTGCAGTTGGTTGGCGAATCGGACGAGGGCAAACAAACCTATGAAGTCATTCCATCGAATATCTTGTTGGAACTAGATCGACCGTATTATGTCGCGGTGAGCGTCAAGATCGACGATCCGAGCGAGCGGGGCATTACCTTCTTCATGAAGGACTTGTCGAAGCCGGACAACAAGCTACAAGTGGCAAATGTCTCGCACCAGGTACTCGGTAATTATCAGTCCAACTTGCCGTTGGTCATCGGCGGACGGGACCACGAACAGCGGCGGCATCATTGGGACGGCTGGATCGACGATCTGCGGCTTTCCAAGAACGCCTTGGCCGCCGACGCGCTGCTGATCAACCAGGACAAACCGCAAGACGACCCAATGTTCTTCGACCTGGAGAATCTCGAACCGAAGGTGCCGTTGAAACATATTGTCGACCGTAAAGACTTGGTCGACTTCTGCCATACGCTGCTCAGCTCCAACGAATTCTTATATGTCGACTAAGGCCATCTGTTTCATTCTTGGCAATCATCGGCCCTTAAACCGTCTGGTGAACGTATGACAAATGACATCTCCCGCCGCGATATGCTGCTTCGTACCGGTGCCGGTTTTGGGGGCATCGTGCTGAGCTATATGCTTCGCAACGATGCCCTGCTGGCCGCCAATGGCGACGTCAGTATCGAACCGGCTCCGCACTTTAAGCCGCGGGCGAAGAACGTGATCTTCCTGTTCATGGAAGGCGGCCCTAGCCACATCGACACGTTCGATCCGAAGCCAAAACTCAACGAGATGGCAGGCCAGCCGCTACCGTCCAGTGTCAAGCGAGTGATCACCGCAATGGGCGAGTTCGACAGTCCCTTGCTGGCCTCGAAACGGAAGTGGAAGCAACATGGCGAGAGCGGCATCTGGGTTTCCGATTGGCTGCCGCACATTGCCGAGTGCGTCGACGACATCGCCGTGATCCGCAGTTGCCAGACCGACGGCATCAATCACTCCGGCGGCGTCTGCCAGATGAACACCTGCACTCCGCTCGGCGGACGGCCTTCGCTTGGTGCTTGGGTCTCCTACGGTCTCGGCACCGAGAATCAAGACCTGCCAGCGTTCGTGGTGATCGAAGACAACTACGGCAAGGTGGTCAATGGTCCGCGCAATTGGGGCAGCGGCTTCATGCCGGCGACCTTTCAAGGTACCGCCATGCGCAGTGGTGACGAGCCGATTCCGAACCTGGCCTCGCCCGCGGGCGTCGCCCCCACGCGGCAACAAGCGAAGCTCGCCTACTTGACCGACCTGAACGCACAGCACCTGCATGGCCGCGAGTCGAACAGTGAACTCGAAGCCCGCATCCGTAGCTTCGAGTTGGCTTATCGCATGCAACAAGCGGCTCCGGAGGCGGTCGATCTTTCCCAAGAGACGGCCGAGACCCAATCGCTGTACGGCATCGACGACAAAAAAACGGAGACGTTCGGTCGCAATTGCCTGCTGGCCCGGCGGTTGGTCGAGCGGGGCGTGCGGTTCGTGCAGCTTTATCACGGCAGCGGTAGCAAGTGGGACGCTCACAACAACATCGAGGTCAATCATGCCACGATGTGCGGCTCCAGCGACAAGCCGGTCGCCGGATTGCTGAAAGACCTCAAGCGCCGCGGCCTGCTGGAGGATACACTGGTCGTCTGGGGCGGTGAGTTTGGCCGCACTCCGCAGAGCGAAAAGGGAAGCGGTCGCGACCACAATGTCACCGGCTTCACCATGTGGATGGCCGGCGGCGGGGTGAAAGGAGGCCAGACAATTGGCAGCACCGACGAATTTGGCCTGCACGCCGAAGAAACCCCGCTGCATGTCCACGACCTGCACGCCACAATTCTATATCTGCTGGGTGTGGACAATATGAAGCTCACCTACATGCACAAGGGCAGACCGGAACGCCCCACGATCAACGAGGGCGGGCCTTGGCGGAAAATTGTGGGTTAGCCAATGACAAGCGCATGCCGTGATCTCCCGCGCTGATTGTGGTGTTTGACCAAACCCTGAAAACGCGAACTTATTGGAGCAAGAGATAATGAAATGCTGTTTGTTGTCAATGAGCGTGGTAGTTGCTTGCATGGCTGGGGTGGCCCAAGCCGCCGATCCGGCGCCTGAGGTCCATACCGTGGACCGGACCTATGACCTCGGTCCTGACGGCCTGCTGACGCGATGGCTGGTGCTGGGCTATCTGCCCAAGCAGCTATCGTTGGAGCAGGCCTGCTTCGACGCCATTGGCTCAGTGGAACACGCGGCCCCCTACGGCGGGCAATCCGTGACGATTCCCGCTGGCGGCGACGGCCAAGCTCGCACGTTGACATGGAAAACAGTAGCGGCACGGAAACCGGAAATCCCCTACTACATGATTTCCTCGCAAGGACTCTTCCTGTTTGTCGACGATCAAGGCGCGCCACTTCCAGATGCCAGTGCGTTCGCCTATTGCCAACTCGAGAGCACCGTCGAACAGACGCTGAACCTGAAGCTAAGCGGTGGCGATCCGATTACTCTGTGGCTGAACGGCGACTTGGTTCCCATGCCTGACCGCGTAAACCGGCTCA
>JBGTJT010000229.1:0-3187 GCA_041744995.1 Pirellulales bacterium
GAGACGCAGCGGCGCAGCGGCGCCCGCGTCACCGACGCCAGCGCCCGCAGCGGCCTGAAGGCCGACCTGTTCCAAGATTCCTTGGACAAGTTCCAACAGGAATTGGACAAGAAGTCGGCCGCAGCGCCAACGGCGGCAACCGCCAGCACGACGACGACAGGAAAGATCACCAAGCAGAAGCGGGCGGTCGGGCATCGCCGCAAGCGGGCCTCGACCCGCGCCGCATTGGCGGATCAGCAGGAAGAAATGGCCGTCAAGCGGGTGAAAAAGAAAAAGGCGGCTAAGAAAAAGGCAGCTAAGAAGAAAACTGCCGCCAAATCCGCCGCGAAGTCGACCACCAAAAAGAAGGCAGCCAACAGCGGAACCACAAGTCCCGCCAAGACCGGGAAAAAGGCAAGCCCGAAGAAGGCGGCCAAGAAGAAGCCGGTTCGCAGCAAGGCCGCCCAAACGAGACAAGCTGCCCGCGAGGCCGCCGCCATTGCGGGCAACGTTCCCGCCGATGCTCCCAAGACGACCCAGAAGAAGTCGGGCAAGCGGGCCGAGGTGCAGGCCCAGGCAAAGGGAAAGCAGATCCTCAAGAGCGGCCTGACGACGCGAACCCGTGGACACGTCTCCGCCCGCGGCAAGCGCGCCCAAGGACGTCGCGACTCGCGGTAGCCCGGAAGTTGCGAAACGGCCGCCCAGCGAGTAGCGTAGGATTATCGCGCCAATAGCGTATGATGATATCGTGTGCCCGTCCCCCGCTTGCCTTCCACATTTTCCCCGCCAGGAGCCTTTCATGAACTGCCGCAGTGGGTTCTCGCCGATCGTCGCTCTGTTGATGCTTTCCCTTAACCCTGGCCTGCAAGCGGGGTGGGCCGACGATGCCTGGCCGCAGTTTCGCGGTCCGGACGGGCAGGGACACGCCGTGGGCAAGAACGTTCCCCGTACCTGGAGCGATACCGAGAACGTTACCTGGAGCGTGGAGATCCCCGGCCGCGGCTGGTCCTCGCCGGTGGCGGCCGACGGCCAGGTGTGGCTGACCACGGCGTTGGAGGCGCCGGCCGGGGAAGCCTTGGCTGCGGAGAAGCGCGGCAAAGGATTCATGGCCCCGCAACTCGACGTCGCCGGCAAAGTAACACTCAAGGCGATCTGTGTGGAGCAGGCAACCGGCAAGATTGTTCACGAGGTCGTGTTGTTCGAGGTCGATGAACCGGATGCAATCCACAAGCTCAACAGTTTCGCCTCGCCGACCCCGGTGCTCGACGGAGGGCGATTGTATTGCCATTTTGGCACGCTCGGCACCGCCTGCGTCGAGACGACCGCCGGTAAGGTGTTGTGGCGCAATCGCCTGCCGCTGCAACATGCCGTGGGGCCTGGCAGTTCGCCGGCGATCTACGACGACTTGCTGATCATTCCCTGCGACGGCGTCGACCAGCAATACGTCTGCGCGCTCGACAAGCACACCGGCGAGCAAGTGTGGAAGACCGATCGCCCGCCGATCCGCAAGCAGGACGGCGATCAGCGGAAAGCCTACAGCACGCCGTTGGTGGTCCGCGCCGCCGCCGGCGACCAGGTGATTATTCCGGGCGCGCAATGGGTTTGCTCGTATGAACCCAAGTCGGGCCGCGAATTGTGGCGGGTCGATCACGGTAGCGGGTTCTCCAACGTGCCGCGGCCGGTCGCGGCCCACGGTATGACCTACATCTGCACGGGGTTCATGCGGCCGGAACTGTGGGCGATTCGCTTGGGGGGGCAGGGGGACGTGAGCGAGTCGCACGTTGTCTGGAAGCACGATCAGCAGGTGCCGACCATGGCGTCGCCGATCGTCGTGGGGGATGAAATCTACATGATCTCCGACCAGGGGGTCGCCACCTGCTTCGACGCCGTCACGGGCGAACAGCTTTGGAAGGAGCGCGTCAGCGGCAACTATAGCGCATCGCCGTTGTACGTCGACGGTCACATCTACTTCTTCAATCGCGAAGGCAAGGCGACGGTCGTCAAGCCGGGCCGCGTGTATCAAGAGGTTGCCGCCTGCCAGCTACCGGGCGGCTACATGGCCACGCCGGCGGTGGTCGACGGCGCCTTGATCGTGCGAACCGACAAGAGGCTGTACCGCATCGAGTCCCCCTAGCGATTGCCCATTCGAGCAACTTTTCGTCAGGAATCGCAGCATGCTCTTCTCCCAAATTGGTGGCGAACTCGACCCCAACGCAGCGGCGCGACAACTCGACGGTTTGTGGCCGACGATGGAGCCATATCTTCCTTACCTGGTAGGCGGGGCCGTCGCGCTGGTGGCGCTTGTGCTGCTGTTGCGGATGTTCAGCGGCAGGGGAAGCGGGCCGGCCAGCCAGCCGGCCGGCAAGATCGAACTTCAGCGATTGCCGACCGCCGGTCCACCCGCCACGGGGCCGCGGGTGGAACTGTATAACGTGCCGATGCGGCTGGCCGTCGTCGTGGTCGCTCCGCTGGGGCGCGGCGGACAAGCGCCCACCCAATCGCAGATACCGGGCATCGTCGAGGCGGCCGTGCCCGGCATCAAGCACGTCGTCGCCGCGCACCAACCGCTGCTGCGGATCATGCCGCCGCAATTGAGCGCCAAAGGCTTCGCGCATGTGGTGTTCGCCAAGCTCCAGTTGCCGGGCATCGACGCCGAGGGGGAAACCGATGCGCAAGGCAAGGGAACGCCCTGGTCGATGGTCGCCGGCAAGATCGACGTCGGAGGCCGCAAGCTGCTGGCCGCCATGGTGCTGCGAGCCGACAAACCGAACGGCGTAGGCGGCGTAATGCTGGAAAACGAAAACCAATGGCTCGACGTCGTGAAGATTCGCGATGCTTCGTAAAGCAGTGAACCGGCGCCATGCATGCTCAGCGGCGATCGACCGAGCGGCTTCGCGAGGACGCGCTCGCCATTTGGCGGGCGGGCCTGGACGCCGTCCGTAGCGAACGGTTGATTGCGGAAAGCGTTACGCTCGCAAAGAACAGGTTGACGATCGGCGACGACTCGTTCGATCTCGACTCGGTCGGCCGGATTGCGGTGGTCGGCGGCGGCAAGGCGGGCGCGGGCATGGCCGCCGCGGTGGAAGCCGTTTTGGGCGAGGCGCTGCTCAAGCGGCACGACGTGACCGGTTGGGTCAACGTGCCGGACGACTGCGTTCGCCCACTGGCGCGGATCAAGCTGCACGGCGGTCGGCCCGCCGGAGTCAAC
>JBGTJT010000230.1:0-3885 GCA_041744995.1 Pirellulales bacterium
CGTCGGCCCGTGCAAACGGTCACCAGTCGCACGCCGGCCTCGATCAATCGCCTGGCCGTCAACATACACTGGCCGAGATGCGGCAGTCCGCCGAACTTGCGGGCTTCGACGCTGCGGTCCTCGCGGTCGGGCAGGCCGTAGCGCTCGCGCGTCGCTCGGCTCTCTTGCGACAGATCGAACGCCGCCCGCGCCGCCGGCGAGGTAAGCAGGTTGCGGGCTTGTTGCTGAAACCCGTGCAGCACGTCGGCCGATTCGTGACGATGGGCGTCCAACCGCGTCAACTGCCGCAGCAAGTCGAACCGCCGCTCGGCGCGGCGTTGGTCGACGTCGTTGGGATACTCGATGCCCGGCACCCGATAGTCCGGCGTGCTGACGTCGCCCAGTACGAACGGGTCGTAGCCGCCGCCGAGGAATCCGGCCCGCTGGCCGGGCAGGTCGAAGTTGTTGTTCGACATCATCTCGGCCATGTGAAAGAACGACGGCATACTCCCGTCGGCCGGCCGCAACTTGGCCAGCACGCTGCCGAAGGGCGGGAAGTTGCTCTGCGCCGGCCCGATGATCAACTTGCCTGGTTTGACGGGCGAGTCGCCCGTCAGGCAGTAGTAGGCCCCGGCATTGTGATCGACCACCTTGTGATGGACCGAGCGGACCTGCGCCACATGGTGCATCTGATCGGCCAGCCACGGCAAATGCTCGCACACCGCCACGCCCGGCACGCTGGTGGCGATCGGCGCAAACTCGCCGCGATAATCGGCGGGAGCCTCGGGCTTGAGGTCGAACGTGTCGATGTGCGAAGGCCCGCCCTCCATGAAGAACAGAATGCAACTCTTGGCAGGCCGGCGGCGGCCGGACGCCCGGGCCGGCTGTTGCTCGCCCAAGGCGCGGGCGGCAAACAACTCCGGCAGCGAAAGCCCGAGCGCGGAGAGCGCCCCGACATGCAACATCTCTCGGCGGGTGAGATTCAATTCGTGGCGCATAGTGGTTCCTCCGATGCCTGACGATTTTAGCAGGTTTGGCGGGCGGGTGCCACGAATCTTCGGACTCGGAGTGGAAATGGATCCCGTGACGACTATAATCGCGGTGACCTACAGAAGCCCTTGCCCCACGCCTGAATCGCTTGCATTCACTTGTTTCTCCTCTTAGGAGTCCTGATCATGTCCCGTTTCGCACGACATCGCTTTGCTGCACTTGCGTTCCTCCTGGCCGCAGCGGCACCGCCGCTGCACGCTCAGGATAAGCCCATCGAAGGAAGTATCAACCAGTTCCTGGGCGAGCCGGAACTGGAAATACAGCGGCCATTTACTTCGGAGCGATTTCCTAACGTCGTTGTGAGCACCAAGGGGACTGTCTTGGCGCTGTGGGGAAGTGACGGCGTTGACGTTCGTCGCAGCGAAGACGGAGGCAAGACGTGGGGAGAGCCGATCAACATTGCTGAAAAAGGCATCCACGGCGGCGGCGCGACGGTCGACGAGGCGACGGGGCGGATCTTCGCCTTCGTCGAGGAGAAGCATCCGCCTGCGAAAATCCACCTCCATACCAGCGACGACGACGGCCGCTCCTGGCAGGAGCAGCCGGTTGAGATCAAGGCTAACACGCTGGGGCACGTTCCCTCGATGCACATGAACGAAAGCGGCATCACGCTACGCCACGGCAAGCACGCGGGCCGGCTGCTGCGCGCCACACGTTGGTACGCCGGCGGCAATGGCAAGAACTTCTGGCCCGATCACTACACCAACGCCATGTATAGTGACGATGCTGGCCGCACCTGGCAGGCCAGCGAGCCGTTCCCGGAGAACGGCACCGGCGAGGCGGCCGTGGCTGAATTGTCCGACGGTCGCATCTATTACAACTCCCGCGTCCACTGGGACCAGCGGGAAAAGTCGATGCGTCGGCGGCATGCGTACAGTGACAACGGCGGACGCACCTGGAAAGACTTCGCCATCGTCGATACTTTGCCGGATGGCGATCAGCATCGTTCTTACGGCTGCATGGGCGGTCTGGTCCGGCTGCCGGTCGCGGGACGCGACATCCTGCTGTTCAGCAACCTCGATACGGACCAGCCGACGCGCGAACGGGTGACCGTCTGGGCCAGCTTCGACGGCGGCAAAACCTGGCCCGTCAAGCGGTTGGTGTTCGATGGGCCCAGCGCCTACTCCTCGCTAACGGCCGGACGGCCCGGTACCGAGAGCGAAGGTTGGGCCTACCTGTTCTTTGAAAGCGCGCCCAAGCAAGGACGAGTGGCCCGGTTTAACCTGAGCTGGCTGCTCGAAGGCGAAGCAACCGGCGACGGCCAACCGCCCGCCTGGGCGACCGGCAAGCCCGCTTCGTAAGCGTCCGTTGAGACAGCCGGGCGCATACCCAGCGGCGCAGATTACGACGCACCGACCAACTCTTCTTCGGCCGGTTCGATTCTTTCGGTCGGGTCCGGTTCTGGAGGCCGAGGGTCCGGCGTCCTCGGCGGCTCGGGTTGCGGTTCGTCGAACTGCTCGCGATACCTATGTGCCGTGGCGTCCGACAACCGGCAGCGATTGGCCAAACAATAAATGGCCACCGCCAGCGCCGCCGCGGCCGCCAGATCCCAGGGGAACGGGATCGCACGGCTGCCGCCGCCGTAGTTGCCGAAGTAGGCCAGCAGCCCCAGCCCCAGCAGGTAAGGCGGCAACCAAGCCGCCTGGATGAGATCGAGCTTTGCCCGCGGCACGCGATCGCGGTGCATCTTCACGGCGAACACGACCAGGCCGATCGCCACCAGCAGGCCCAGCCGCCAGGCGGTGTTCCAGCCGCTCCAATAGATGATCATCGTAACCACGACGAACGTCACGCCTGCGAACAGGCTGGCCGCCGGCAATCGGAACGGGCGGGCGGCCTCGGGCAGTTGCTTTCGCAGCGCGTAGACCGCCAGCGGACCGCCGGCGAACGACAGGGTAATTGCCGCCGCGCAGATGGCGACCGCTTCGTGAAACGGCACGAACAGCACCACCAGCAGGCCGAACAGATAATTCAGCAGCAACGCCTGCTCCGGCACGCCACGCTTCGAAAGATTGTTGAGCACGTCGGGAAAGAAGCCGTTCTGGCTCAAGGCGTAACCGAGCCGGGCCATCGAGCCGGTGGCAACCAGACCGCCGCCGAAGGGGCCAAGCAGCGCGCCGGTGTGCAGCATGGCGGTGACCCACACGATGCCCAGCCCGGCGGCGATGGCGGCCAGCGGCCCGAACTTCTTGTCGAACGACAGCTTGGCCCAGCCATGTTCCAGTTCGGCGGCGGTGAGTCCGCCGATGAACGCGGTCTGCAATAGCAGGTACACGGCGACGCAGACCGCCACGGCCAGCGTCAGCGCGAGCGGGATGGTGACTTGCGGCCGCTTCACCTCGGCGGCCAGATCGATGGCGTGGCGAAAGCCGATTAAGGCGAAGATCACCCCGCCGCTGGAGACCGCCGCCAGCACGCCTTCAACGCCGGTCGGTGCAAAGCCGCCGTGGGTGAAGTTGGCAGGCTCGAATCGCAAGCTAAGGATCGCCGCGCCGACGGCGATCGGCGCCAACAGCTTGATCCAGGTGATGAAGGAATTGATCTGCGTCAGCGCCGCGGCGCCCCACCAGTTGATCGCCACGAACAGCGCCAGCGCCGCCGCGGCCACGAGGCAACCGAGCGGCGTCAGGTTGCCGGCGGACGAATCGCCGGTGAACAGGCCGCCCACCCAGGGATCGAGATACTCGAGCATTACGATCGTTTCGATCGGGGCGGCCGTGTTGTAGCCGACCCAGGCGGTCCAACCAAGCACGGCGCTGGTCAGATTGCCGTGCGTCAGGTACGGCAGCCGGGCGATTCCGCCGGCCAGCGGCAGCACGCCGGTCACTTCGGCGAAACAGAGCGCCAACAGCAGCA
>JBGTJT010000231.1:0-8840 GCA_041744995.1 Pirellulales bacterium
GCCGCCGTCGCCGAGCAGTTCGCCCGGCTGGCGCCCAGCCTGGGCTATCGCTGCCGCCTGTTGACCGCCGCGGAGACGGTGGCGCTCAATCCGGCCGTGCGGCCCACCTACGCCCGAGCCGGCTTGCTGTTCGCCGAGGAGCTGCGATTCGAGGCCAACCACATGCTGGCGCGGCTGATCGCCTGGCTTGTCGAACAAGGCGACGTCGCCTATTTTCCTGGGCGGCTTGCCCGCGGTGTCGAGGCGACGGCCGAAGGGGTAAGCGTCCTCACCGAACAGGAAACATTTCGGGGCCAGTTCACAATTATCTGCAACGGCGCCCGGGTGCGCGATTTGTTGCCCCAGGTGTTCGCCGGCGCTGAATTGACATTCTGCAAGCTGCAAATGCTGCGAACCGCTCCGCAACCGCAATTGCGACTGACAACCCAACTGGGGTCCGGCTTGAGCCTGTATCGTTATCCCGCCTTTCAAGAAGTTCCCGCTTGGGAAGCGTTGCACCGCAAAATGAAAGAGAGCGAATATGTGCGGCGCGGCATTCACTTGCTTGCCGCCCAGGACGCCGACGGCCGGATCGTGCTGGGCGACTCGCATAGCTACAGCAGTCAGCGGCCCGACGAATCGCGCGACGCGCGGACCGACGAGTTGATTCTCGACTACGCCCGCCGCATGCTCGATCTGCCGACTTTACAGATCGAGGACCGCTGGTGTGGAATCTATACCGAGCGTGAAGACGCCGAGCCGTTCCGCACCACGATCGACGATCGGATTCACATCCTGACAGCGGTGGGGGGACGCGGCATGACGTGCGGCCCGGCGTTGGCAGAATGGAACTTGGAACAGATACTACACAGGCTCAACGGAACGCTTCCGTCCGATGAGGCGACGCCGAGCGTGGACGACGATTCGCTAGCCACCCGTTAATTCTTCAGGAGCAACCACTTCCATGATTCATACGCCTCGCCACCTTGCCTTGGTTGTTTTCGATCTGGCCGGCACCACCGTCGATCACGGCTGCTTTGCTCCGATTGCCGCGTTTCTCGGCGCGTTTGCCGACGTGGGAGTGGCGGTCACGCCGGACGCCGCCCGCGGCCCGATGGGCCTCAAGAAGATCGATCATATTCGCGAACTGACGCGACTGCCGGAAGTCGCCGAGCAATGGCAGGCCGCCCAAGGCCGCGAGTTTACCGAGGCGGACGTACACGACATCTATGCGCGATTCGTGCCCCGGCAACTGGCCGTCGTCGAGGAGCACGGCGAATTGATTCCTGGCTTGCTCGATACGTTGGCCTATCTGCGCGAGCGCGGCATCAAGACCGGCACGACCACCGGCTATTTTGGCGAGGCGGCGGAGATCGCCTATCGCGCGGCGGCCCGGCAAGGCTTTGAGCCGGACAGCCACGTGAATCCCGAGCACGTTCCGGCCGGCCGCCCCGCCCCCTGGATGATCTACCGCAACATGGAGGCCGCCGGCGTCTATCCGGCCGCGGCGGTCCTCAAGATCGGCGACACCGTGCCCGACGTCCTAGAAGGACGCAACGCCGGCGTGTGGACGGTCGGAGTGACCCGCACCGGCAGTGAGGTGGGCCTCACCGCCGAGGCGTTCGCCGCACTGGAACCGTCGGAGCAGCTCGCTCAACTTTCCGCGGCCGAGACCAAACTGCTCGACGCCGGCGCGCATGCGGTGGTCGAATCGGTCGCCGATCTGCCGGCCCTGATTCCGCGGATCGAAGCGTTACTCGCCCAAGGCGAGCAACCGACCGGCGAGACACATGCCTTGTCGACCGCCGGTGTCGGTTGACTGTTTGCGTCGAGACAATAGATTCCAGAAACCTTTCATGGAGCGGGCACACCTTGGACGAAGCCAATCCTTACTTGTTGTTGACTCCCGGTCCGCTATCGACTTCGCCTAAGGTGCGGGCCGCGATGCGCCGCGACTACTGCACCTGGGACGGCGAGTACAAGGCATTGGTGCAGTCGATTCGCGGCGAATTGACCACGCTGGCGAGCGATCGGCCGCATTATACGACCGTGCCGATGCAAGGCAGCGGCACTTTTAGCGTCGAGGCGACGCTGGGAACGGTCGTGCCGGAAGACGGCAAGCTGCTGGTGATCGACAACGGCGCCTATGGCGCCCGCATTGCAGAGATTGCTCGGCGGCTGCGGATCGACCTGCGGGTGATTCGCCAGCCGGAGACCGAAGTCGCCGACGTTCGGCAGATCGAGCAGGCGCTGCGCACCGACGCCGCCATTACACATGTCGCCGTCGTCCATTGCGAAACGACGACCGGCATTCTCAATCCGATCGCCGAGATCGGCACCCTGTGCGCCCGCCACGAGAAGACCTACATCGTCGATGCCATGAGCAGCTTTGGCGGCATTCCGCTCGACATGGATGCGATTGGGGCGCACTATCTAGTTTCCTCGGCCAATAAATGCATTCAAGGCGTGCCCGGCTTCGGGTTTGTCATCGCGGCGGTCGACGCCTTGGCGGCCTGCGAAGGGCGAGCACGTTCGCTGAGCCTGGATCTCTATGACCAATGGCGAGCGATGGAAGATGATCCGGGCAAATGGCGGTACACTTCGCCGACGCATGTGGTGCGGGCGTTCCAGGTCGCCTTGGAAGAACTGGCTGACGAGGGAGGCGTGGCGCAACGATATCGGCGCTACCGCAAGAACCAACATCTTCTGGCGGAAGGCATGGAACGGCTTGGCTTCGTTCCCTTGCTGCCGCGCGAGGTTCAGTCGCCGATCATCACCGCGTTTCATTATCCGCGTGATCGCTGGTTTCAGTTCGTCCCCTTCTACGAGGCACTCAAGCGACGGGGCTTCGTAATCTATCCCGGCAAGGTGTCGACCGCCGAGACCTTCCGCATCGGCACGATTGGCCATGTCTTTCCCGACGACATCGAGCGGTTGCTGGTCGCCGCGGCGGAAGCAATCGAGGAATGCACCGCTGCGCACAGCGCGGCCGACGCGGCGGCGAACGGCCTTGCTCTTTAGCGCGGTTGCCTCTCCGCTCTCGCGATTCTTTGGCACGCCCTACATAGCGTTTCGGGATGAAGAATCATCGATTCTTCATCATCTCTGCATCAGCACATCACAATCTGACGGCAGACTTGCACTATGCGGCGCGGACAATTGTCCCGGTAGGGCTGTCTGTCATCGCATGATGTCAATGCTGCGGCCCCACAGCCCAACTCGACAGGAAGTCGTCAGTCATGTTTTGTTTCGTCTTTAACTACAGCGAGGCGCCAAGGAGGGTAGACGATCATGGAATCGAAAGCGGACGTCCACATTCACAGCAAGTATTCCGACCGGCCGAGTGAATGGGTATTGCGTCGGATTGGGTCGCCGGAGAGCTTTGTCGAACCGCTGGAAGTTTACCACCGCTGCCGCGAACGCGGTATGAACTTCGTTACCATCTCTGACCACAACTGCATCAACGGCGCGCTCGATATCGCGCATCTGGCCGGCACCTTCCTCTCCACGGAAGTCACCACGTACTTCCCCGAAGACGGCTGCAAGATGCACATCCTGGTGCTCGGCATCAGCGAAGAGCAGTTCCGCATGATTCAGGAGCTGCGCAGCAACATCTACGAGTTCCAGCGGTACTGCGTGGAGCAGGACATCGTTTATTCCGTGGCGCATCCGCTGTTTCGGGTCAACGACCGGTTGACGGTCGAACACGTGGAACGTCTGCTGCTGTTGTTCAAGCGATTCGAGGGAATTAACGGCACCCGCGATCCACGAGCCTGCCAGCTTGTGACGTCGATCTTCGGCCATCTCGACGAAAAGCTGATTGACGACATGGCGAATCGACACGACATCGAGCCGCTTGGCCCGGAGCCGTGGAAAAAGTGGTTCACCGCCGGCAGTGACGACCATGGCGGCCTGTACATGGCCAGTGCGCATACGATCACTCCGTATGCGGCCGACGTGAACGCGTTTCTCGACCATCTCCGCCGCGGCGACCACGAGATGGGCGGCGACAGCGGCACCAGCCTCAAGCTGGCGCACAGCTTTTACCAGATTGCCTATAGCTATTACCAGGATCGATTCCTGCGCGGGACGTCGCAGAAGAGTCTGATCGGCGAGCTATTCAAGCGCATGCTCGAAGGTTCGTCTGGCGACTCCCCGACCCTGGGCGCCAAGGTGCGGCACTTCGTCGGCAAGTTCCGCGGCAGCCGGACGGATAGTTTCTCCGAGGTGGAAGCGTCGCTGATTCGCGAATTTGCCGAACTGTTCCAGCATGGCGGCTTGGCGGCGACCGCCAGTGAGGTTGCTGCCGGCGAGTTCCAGGCCGGCGAACGCGGCGGAAGCAACGGCCATCCACCAGAAGCGCTCAATCTCGGCATTAATCCCTACGGACGCGTTGCTGACGATCGCCGCATTTTTCAACTGGCATGTGAGATCAGCCAGCAACTCAGCTACGCCTTTGTCCGGAAGTTTGGCCGCTACTTCCGAGAAGGCCGACTGATCGAAAGCCTGCAAACGCTCGCTTCGCTCGGTCCGGTCGCCCTGTCGGTTACTCCCTATCTGGCGGCGTTCGCCACGCAGCACAAGGACGAGCGACTGCTGAAGGCCGTCGCCAGCCGTTTCACAACAACCAGGCACCTGAGCCGACGCAGCGAACGCCGCGCCTGGGTCACCGATACCTACGGCGACGTCAACGGCGTGACGCGCACCATCCGCGAGTTGGGCCGCGTGGCGGCCGATCAGAACTTGCCGCTCACCATCCTGACTTCGCTGAGCGGCCAGCCGGACTCTCCCTGCGAGTTGCACAATTTCACCCCGGTGGGCGAGTTCGAGTTGCCCGAGTACGAGCAGCAACGGGTGTCGCTGCCGCCATTTCTGGAGGTTCTGGAATACATCGAGCGGCGTCGCTTCTCGGAACTGATCATCTCCACGCCCGGCCCGCTGGGACTTAACGCCTTGATGGCGGCGCGACTGTGCGGGCTGCAAACGACCGGCGTCTACCATACCGATTTTCCTCTGTTCGTCCGCCACATTACCCA
Organism: Pirellulales bacterium; assembly: GCA_041744995.1. GTDB lineage: Bacteria > Planctomycetota > Planctomycetia > Pirellulales > UBA7805 > JBBDLY01. The sequence continues at coordinate 5,016 of JBGTJT010000231.1, forward strand.
GGACGCGCATTGCGAGCGGCTCACCTGGCGGTATATGCAGTGGTTCTACGGCCAGATGGACCGCGTATTGGTGCCGAGCGAATACTATCGCCGCGACCTGATCGAGCATGGATTCGACGCCCGCAAGTTGCAGGTGATGCGGCGCGGCGTCGACGGCAACCTGTTCCACCCCGACCGGCGCGACGAAGGATTCTGGTCGAAGCATCATGTTCCAGACGGGTTCAAGTTCATTTACGTCGGCCGCATTTCCGAGGAGAAGAATCTCGACTTGATGCTCGACGCCTTCGGCGAATTGGCCCCCAATGCGCCGCACGCGCAATTGATCCTGGTGGGCGACGGCCCGCTGCTGGAGGACCTGCGACGAAAGTATGCTTCGGACCGCATTCACTTTACGGGTGTGCTCGGCACCGACGAAGTCGCCGTGGCCATGGCCACGGCGGATATCTTCGTCTTTCCCAGCACGACGGACACCTTCGGCTGCGCCGTGCTGGAGGCCCAGGCCTGCGGACTGCCGGCGATTGTATCCAACAAGGGTGGACCGTCGGAAATTATCTCGCAGTTCGAGTCGGGGCTAATCGTCGACGTACACGCCGCCGGGGCGCTGCGGATGGCGATGCAGACCTGCTATGACAACCGGGGGCTTTGCGAGCGGCTGCGGGAGATGTCTTTGAGGAACGCTGCGGCCAGTACTTGGGAAGGCGTCATGGAAGAATTGTGGAACAGTACCACGCCGCCACTGGAAGAGCCGGAGAACGTATGGCAGATTCAGCACGCGTATCGACCCCGTCACAGCGTACCGGAAGAAGCGGTAGCAAACGAGCACCACGAGCCAGCCCATGTTTAGGCATGGCTTAAGATTAACTTCGGCATTTGAACAGGAGGAAACGAAGAGAACAGAGGGGGAATCACCTCTGTTGCCTCTCGTCTACTTCGTTTGCTTCTCGGCGGTTCTGAAACAGCTTGCAATGGATTGCAAATCCTCATTGAGTACACCAGGTCACCCACCATTCCGACCTATTGATCGATGAACTCCGGTTTCAATCAGCAAGAGCAGTATATTGGGGCACTCTTTTAAGTCAGCAAACATAGATGAGGCCCATCGATGTGGTAGGCGTCTTCGATAGTCAACTAGCTGATATCCAAGACAACAAAGGAGACGAGAGGCAACGGAGTCATGTTGCTCTCTGTTTCCTTCGTTTCCTCCTGTTCATATTGGAACCCGCAAATAGAAATTTATTTTGAGCTGTCCCCCAGAGATGACGGCGGCTTCCAGCCGCAGCCGCCGTAGGGGATGTTCCCCACTCGGCCAATTCCGCTACAATCACGCGTTGACCCCACCGCAAACATCGCGTGTACGGAATTGCTAGTCCATGGAAGCTGGAATCGTCGGATTGCCGAACGTCGGCAAGTCCACCTTATTTAACGCTTTGACCGCCGCCGGTATCGCCAGCGAGAACTATCCGTTCTGCACCATCGAACCGAACGTCGGAGTCGTCGCGGTGCCGGACGATCGGCTGGAGGTGATCCATGGGTTCATCAAGACCGAGAAGGTCATTCCGGCGATCTTGCAATTGGTCGACATCGCGGGCATTGTCCGCGGGGCCAGCGAGGGGGAGGGACTCGGCAATAAGTTTCTCTCCCACATCCGCGACGTCGACGCCTTGGTTCACGTCGTTCGTTGCTTCGAAGACGACGACATCACGCACGTCGAAGGCAAAGTCGATCCGCTGCGAGATATCGAGACGATCGAAACCGAGCTGATGCTGGCCGACTTGCAGAGCGTCGAAAGCGCCAAGGACAAGGCGGCCCGCGTCGCCCGCAGCGGCGACAAAGAGGCCAAGGTCCGCGTGGAACTGCTGACCCGCTGCCAGGAGTTGCTCGACGAGGGCAAACCGGTCCGCGCGCTGGAAGTCAAGACGCCGGAGGAGGCTCGGCTGCTTAAAGGGCTGGCGATGCTCAGCGCCAAGAAGGTGCTTTATCTGGCGAACGTCGACGAGGACGACCTGGACGGCAGCGGTCCGCTGGCCGCCAAGGTTCGCGCCCATGCCGCGGCGACAGGCGGTCAGGTGGTTCCGGTGTGCGCGCGACTGGAAAGCGAATTGATCGAACTCGATCCTGCCGACCGAGCGGAGATGCTCGAAAGCGTGGGACTGCAAGAACCGGCCCTGGCCCTTGTCGCGCGGGGAGTCTATCGCCTGCTCGGTTTGCAGAGCTACTTTACGGCCGGCGACAAGGAAATCCGCGCCTGGACGATTCCGATCGGCGCCACCGCCCCGCAGGCCGCCGGCGTCATCCATAGCGATTTCGAGCGCGGCTTTATCCGGGCGGAAATCTACAACGTCGACGATCTGCGGCAGTTCAAGACCGAAAAGGCGATCCGCGAAGCGGGCAAACTGCGCATCGAGGGAAAGAGCTACGTCATGCAGGACGGCGACGTCTGTCATTTCCTGTTCAACGTGTAGTGCGGCGTAAATCCGCATTGACCGCAGGGTCGCTCGGTTCTATGTTGCTGGTGGGTTGGCAGCTATCACCGCAACGCGCCGCGACGGCTTGATGAATATCCTCTGCTTTGAAGATCGATTGGTTTCGCGACTGGCGCCGATCACCGTCGGCCGCGGCGCATTCAATATCACGATTGGCAGCTTTCGCCTGCTCGATCGCCTGCTGCATTTCGGTCTGCCCGCGCGGTTTGTGGTGCGTCCGCACTTGCGCCAGGTGATGGCCCAAGCCGAATTGCCGCCTGCGCCGTTCGATCCGGCTCAGCCGACGCTGGCGGTCAATGCGCGGCTGCTGCCATCGGCTTCGGTAATGCGGCGGTTGGCGAAGTTCATGAAACAGCCCCCTGGCAGCATCGTCGCCGACGATTCGGCGATCGCCGCGGCCCTGCTGCCGCCGGAATACAACCGGGCGGCGACCGCGCTGGAGTACGGCGGCCTGGAAGACTTGTTGCGCGATCTTTCGCTGCCGCACTCCTCGATCGAGTTGCCGCTACTCGATTATCCCCACGACGTTGTCCGCTACCATCTGAAGAGCCTCGGCGAGAACCTCGAAGAACGGATCGCCGGCGGCGGCTATCAGCAGACCCGCGACGGGCTGTTCGTCGGACCCAGTGTGACGCTCGGCGAGTGCCTGGCGCTCGATACCAGCGGCGGCCCGGTGGTGCTCGACGACCATGTCATCGTTGGCCCGCACGCGTTTCTTAGCGGCCCGGCCTATGTCGGTCCGTATGCCAAGATTGCCGAATACTCCTCCGTCAAGCACGGCACCTCGGTGGGACACCGCGCCAAAATCGGCGGCGAGGTGGAAGACTCCGTCATCGAGCCGCTGAGCAACAAGCAACACCACGGTTTTCTCGGGCACAGCTATCTGGGAAGCTGGGTCAACCTGGGGGCCGGCACCAGCGTCAGCGACCTGAAGAACACCTACGGCAACATCAACATGCAGTACGGCGACCGGCGGGTGGCGACCGACATGCAGTTTCTCGGCTGCATCATCGGCGACTATGCCAAGGCGGCGGTGAATACCAGCATCTTCACCGGCAAGACCATTGGCGTTTGCAGCATGCTGTACGGCTTTGTGACCACCAACGTGCCGAGCTTTGTCAATTATGCTCGCAGCTTCGGGCAGGTTTCCGAAGTGCCGGTCGAGGTGATGATCGCCACCCAAGCCCGCATGTACGCCCGCCGCGACATCGCCTTGCGGGCCTGCGACATCGATTTACTGCGCGACATGCATGACCTGACGGCGTCGGAACGGGTCGACTCGGGTGAACCCCTTTCATCCGAGCCGCTCTCACTTTAGGCTAGTAACATCAGCCGGAGGGGG
>JBGTJT010000232.1:0-4779 GCA_041744995.1 Pirellulales bacterium
ACTGTTGCTCGACTCTCCGAGTCGAGAGGCGGTGCTAAAGCTGTCTCCGTCGCGAACAACGCCCCACCAGCACCTTGTGCGGAGGGGCCGCGGTTGTTGGCACATCCTCTCGACTCGGAGAGTCGAGCAACTGTCAAGTAGGGTGGGCATCGCCCACCAGAAACAAAAATACGGCAACACGTACCGAAAACACTGAGATGAGAATTCTGAATTGCGGGGTTATCGACAAAATCCATGACGGGATTCCTGCCATCGAAAAGGAGCAACGGGTTTCATGTATGGTGACATATGTACACTACTTTGTCAATCCCAGTTTCGGGCCAACGAGCCGAAAATCGCGAAGCCCGACGATGGAGGCAATGGGTCAGAAGGATTTATGCCAGAATAAACGTTCTGACCCAGTATTTTTCCTGGTTGGGCGCCATGCCCACGACTGAGAACTATAGACCGGGTAAGCTCTCGATGAACTGTCGACTTTGCGAGTTGCCAGTCATGGGCATGCCCGGTCCGCGCTTCACAAGCCCATGCTTCGTAAACTGCGCGTGGGCATGGCACCCTAACTTTAAGGTGGAACGAAGCGCTAGCCGTTCATTGCCGGGAACATTTCGTTGACCATCGTGATGGCGGCGGGGCCGACTAGGATCACGAAGATGCCGGGGAAGATGAAGATTACCAGCGGGAAGATCAGCTTCACCGCCGTCTTGGCTGCTTTCTCTTCGGCCAACTGGCGGCGGCGGGTGCGCATCGAGTCGCTTTGCACGCGGAGCGCCTGGGCGATGCTCGAGCCGAACTTGTCGGCTTGAATCAGAATCGCGGCCAGCGAGCGGACGTCGTCCACGCCGGTGCGGTATCCCAACTCGTGCAGCACCTCGGTTCGTGAGCGGCCCATCTGAAGCTGAAAGTTGCACAAGGCGAACTCCTCGGCCACCACGCGGTACACCTTTTTCATCTCATCGGCCACCTTGCGCATGGCTTGATCCAGCCCCAGGCCCGCTTCCACGCAGACGACCATCAGGTCCAAGGCGTCGGGCAGACCGAAGAAGATGGCGTCCTTGCGGCGTTTGGTCAAGTACCACAGCAATGCGTCGGGGGCGTAGAACAGACCGCCGGCGACGAGCACGGTGCGAATCAACGTGGTTTGCGTGAATCCGCTGGTCAACAGCATGAACCCGCCGCACAGCACCAGGCCGACAATCAACCCCACCAGCTTCATGCCCAGAAAGATGCTCGCCACCCCTTCGCCGCGAAAGCCGGCTTGAACCAGCTTCTTTTTCAACTTGCTTGCCGAGGCTTCGTCCTGCGGTTGCAGCGGCTTGGCCAGTGCGGGGGTCGCTTTCTCCAGCATCCGCGACATGGCGCCTTCGCGTCCGCGGTCGCGTTCTTCCTGCCGCTTCTTCCGCGGGTTCTTGAATTCATCGAGCCGCTGCTCCGCCTTTGGTTTTCCCGAGGCGAACATCTCCAGCAGCCACCAGGCGCCGACGGCGAACAGCCCGAACACGGCGAACGGCAGGATCGTTTGAAACGTCAGTAGATTGGCTAACAACACGGCGTCACACCTTGATATTAACGATTTTGCGAATGACCAATGCGCCAATCAACTGCATGACCGCGGCAACGATCAGCATTTGCTTGCCCATCGGGTCGGTAAATAGCACCATCACGTATTCGGGATTCAGTCGCCACACGGCAATGAACAGCACCGGCGGCAAGGCCAGCAGCACGATGCCGCTGAGGCGGCCTTCTCCGGTCAGCGCCTGCACCTGGCCCCAGATTTTGAAGCGTTCGCGAATCAGGCTGCCGATCTTGTCGAGGATCTCGGCCAGATCGCCGCCGGTTTGCCGCTGCAAAATCACGGCGGTGACGAAGAACCGCAGGTCGAGGTTGGGTACCCGTTCGGTCATCAGGTCGAGCGCTTCCTCCAGCGGGATGCCGAGATTCTGCTCGTCGTACACCCGCATGAACTCCTGCGAGATCGGCGCGCTCATCTCGTCGCTGACCAGTTTCAGGCCGGCCGCCAGCGAGTGTCCGGCGCGCAAGGCGCGGGCCATTAGCTCCAAGGCGTCGGGGAGTTGTCCGGCGAATTTCTTCATCCTCCGCTTCTTGCGAAACAGCAGCCACAGCAGCGGAAACATGCCGGCGAAGATGGCCAGCAGCGGCATCAACAAAGGCGAAAGCCCGGCGAACAAGCCGGTTGCAGCACCGGCCACGCCGAGTATGGCAGAGAATCCTAGAAACTTAGCGGGCGTGAGCGAGGTATCGGCCTGCTCGAACAGTCGGTTGAAGCTGAGCTTGGAGCAGAATTCCTCCAGCGGGGTCGACATGCCAAGTGCCGAAGCCGACGCGCCCCCCTTGAGCACGCTCCCCTGGCTTCCCTTGGCGGGCTGCTTGCTCGTGAATTGCCGCAGGCGGTCTTCCATATCGCTGTCGCCGCCGCCGCGAAACAACATCGCCACGCCGCCGACCAGCGCGGCGACTCCGACAAACGCGGCAATCATGATCAAGATAGGACTCATCGTCGATCCACCCGTGTCTGACTCAGTTTGTTAAAAGGCTTGTACATGGCGCACGACTCAATCCTGCAACATGATCCGCTCGCGGAAGGCGCTGCTGGGCAGTCGCACGCCGGCCGCTTCGAGGCGGTCCATGAACGCCGGTCGAATTCCGGTGGCGTAAAAGTGTCCGCGGGTGCGGCCTGTCTCGTCGACCCCTTCGCGAACGTACTTGTAGATGTCCTGCATCACGATCGTGTCTTGCTCCATGCCGTTGACCTCGGTGATGTTGGTGATCCGCCGCACGCCCCCCGTCAGGCGATTGGCCTGCACGATCAGATCGACCGCGCTGGCGATCTGCTGCCGCATGGCCTTCAGCGGCAAGTCGAAGCCGGCCATCATGATCATCGTTTCCATCCGCGCCAGCGCGTCGCGCGGGGTGTTGGCGTGCAGCGTGGTCAGCGACCCTTCGTGGCCGGTGTTCATCGCCTGCAACATGTCGAGCGTTTCCGGTCCGCGGCATTCGCCGATGATCACGCGTTCGGGCCGCATCCGCAGGGCGTTGCGAACCAGGTCGGTGGCGGTGATGGCGCCCTTGCCTTCGATGTTGGGCGGGCGCGTCTCCAGTCGCACGACGTGATCCTGCTGAAGCTGGATTTCCGCGGCGTCTTCGATGGTGACGATGCGGTCCTTGTTCGAGATGAAGCTGGAGAGCGTGTTGAGCAGCGTCGTCTTACCAGAACCGGTACCGCCGGAGATGATGATGTTCAGCCGCGCCTTGATCGCGCCCTCCAGCAGCATTACCATTTCCGGAGTGAACGCCTTGTAGTTGAGCAGGTCTTCCAGCTTGAGCGGGTTGGCGCCGAAGCGACGAATCGAGACGCTCGCCCCGTCCAGCGCCAGCGGCGGAATGATCGCGTTCACGCGGGAGCCGTCCGGCAGCCGGGCGTCGACCATCGGCGAGACCTCGTCCACGCGGCGGCCGACCTTGGAGACGATGCGGTCGATAATCTGCATCAGGTGGTCGTTGTCGCGAAACGTGACGTTGACCTTTTCCATCTGGCCGCGGCGTTCCACGTAGACGTTCTTCGGCCCGTTGATCAGTATGTCGCTGATCGAATTGTCCTTGAGCAGGATCTCCAACGGCCCCAGACCGAAGGTTTCGTCGAGAACCTCGTCGATCAGCCGTTCGCGCTCGTTGCGGTTGAGCAGCGCGTCTTCGGTGTCGCAGAGATGCTCGACAACCAGCCGAATCTCGCGGCGGAGCACATCGCCTTCCAGTTCGCCGACCCGCGACAGGTCGAGCTTATCGACCAGCTTGCCGTGGATGCGGCGCTTGATCGCCTCGAAATCGGTGTCGGTGGTCTTGTCGCCGCCGCGCGTCGGCCCCGTAGCTGTTTTCATGCCGGCCATAGCTGGGTTCGTTCCATAGTGTGCTTGGTTTTCTCACCGCGACGGTCGAGGCAACCTGCGCACAAGACCGTCCACCGAAACCATAGCTCACCGCCGGCGCGCGGCACGACCAGGGGCGTTGACTTTTCGCAGCGCGGTCGAGTTAGAGCGGTTGTACCGACTCTGCGGCCAAGGGACGGACATTGGAACCCACAGCCGCGGACGCGTTCGTAGGTCAGGCATTCTTGCCGGCCTAAAGGCCACCTTCTCCCAAAGGGAGAAGGGTTGCCAGATTTCAGAAGTCGAACCGCTCCGCGGAAAAACCTCACCCCTCCCGCCTCACCCCTCCCGCCTAACTCCACCGCTTCGCGACTTCCTGCTTCATGAACGCCAGGCCGTCGCGGGCCAGTTGTTCTTCGGTTTGGAACATCCGCCGCCAGATTTTGGTGGCCGCGGCGATTTCCGGCAGTGCCTGGCCGAAGGCCTCGATCACGAGCCAGCCGTCGTAGTTGATCTCTTTGAGCGAGTCCCAGGTTTCGTCCCAGCGAACCTGTCCGGCGCCTGGCGTGCTGCGATCGTTTTCGGAGATATGCACATGCACCAACACGTCCTGACAGCTCTTGAGCGCCGCGTTGATCGACTTCTCTTCGATGTTGGCATGAAAAGTATCGTACATCATGCGGCAGTGGGGATGATCGACCTCGCGGACGAACTTGGCGCTGTCGGCATGGGCGTTGAGCAGGTAGGTCTCGAATCGATTGAGCGCCTCGACCCCCAGCATCACGTTGACCTTGCCGGCGTGCTCGGCCACTTCGCGCATACTTTCGACGCCCCACTTCCATTCATCCTCGGTCGGGCCGGCGCCGCTGAAGGCCGCGATGGCCGAGTGGTACGGGCC